>JBILLY010000447.1:0-4636 GCA_044375835.1 Opitutaceae bacterium | reverse complement strand
GCTGGCGCGCCGCATGGCGGGGAGCGGGGCGCGGGCGCTGGCGTTCATCGAGGATTTCCAGCTCCGCGCGGCGCCGGCGTTTGCGCGGGAGTGCCGTGAATTGGAGGAATTCAAGGCTCGGCAGACAGGCGGGACGCCGGGGCGCCTGGCGCCGTGGGAGATCATGTTTTGGTCGGAACGGCTGCGGAAGGAGCGCTACGCGTTCGACGAGGAAGCGCTGCGGCCCTACTTCCCGATGGACCGCGTCATCGCGGGGCTTTTCGAACTCGCGCGCCGGGTATTCGGCCTGCGGATATCCGAGCGTCAGGCCGGGACGGCGGACGTCTGGCACCCCGACGTGCGCTTCTACGACATGGTGGACGGGGCGGGGCGCGCGGTGGGCTCGTTTTACGCGGACTGGTATCCGCGCGAGGCGAAGCGCGGCGGCGCCTGGATGAACTATCTGTTGACCGGCGGACCGCGGGCGGACGGGTCGCGGGCGCCGCATCTCGGGTTGATCTGCGGCAACATGACGCCTCCGGCCGAGGGCCGGCCGGCGCTGCTGACGCACCGGGAAGTCGAGACGGTTTTCCATGAATTCGGGCACCTGCTGCACCACCTGCTCGGCGAGGTGCCGGTCAAGTCGCTCAACGGCGTGAACGTCGCATGGGACTTCGTCGAGCTGCCGTCGCAGATCATGGAGAACTGGTGCTGGGAGCGCGAGGGGCTCGATCTTTTCGCGCGCCATCACGAGACGGGAGCGCCGATCCCGGAGGAGATGTTCGCGAAAATGGTCGCCGCGAAAAATTTCCGGTCGGCGTGCGCGACGATGCGGCAGGTGGCGTTTGCCAAGATGGACCTGCTGCTGCACATGCGCACGGACGAGTTTGCCGGCGACGGCGAACTCGAACCCGCGTTGCGGCGCGCCGTGGCCGAGTGCCTTGTGCCGACGGAGCCGCCCGCGCCCACGATCGTGAGGCGCTTCACGCACCTCTTCGCCGATCCGGTCGGGTATGCCGCCGGCTATTATTCCTACAAGTGGGCCGAGGTGCTGGATGCGGATGCATTCACGCGCTTCAAGCGGGAGGGCGTGTTCAACGCGCAGGTGGGCGCGCGGTTCGTCGAGGCCATCCTGAGCCGGGGCAACTCCGCGGAGCCGGCGGAGTTGTTCCGCGAGTTCATGGGCCGCGATCCCGATCCGCAGGCGTTGTTGCGGCGCTGCGGTCTCGGCTGACCCGCGAAAAATGTTCGCGCCGCGGCGCGCCGCCGCCCAACAACTGCGGCGCAATGATCATCGCAGACCTCGCCAAAATTCCCGGCGGCACCTTTCCCGCCCGACGTTGGGGCCGCGGCCTCGTCGGCCAGCTCGGCCAGCCGATTCCCGCCAAAGGTTTCTCCATGGGCTACTCGATTCTCGAGCCGCGCGGCGGCCAGGTCCCCTGGCACAACCAGGAGCAGGAGGAGGTTTATTTCATCGTGCAGGGGGAGGGCGAAATCTGCGTCGGAAGCGAACGCAGTCCGATCAAGGCGGGCCAGGCGGTGTTCATGCCGCCGACGGTGTTTCACCAGCTGACCAACACCGGCGACGAACCGATGCACATGATCTACGTGTATTGCCCCGGCGGTGACGTCGCCCATTGGCGCCAGGAACTCAACGGCACACTGCCCAAGGCCGGCGAAGGCGGCATCCCGCCGCTGCCCGCGGGCGCGCAACCGCAGTGCACCAAGAAGCCTGGGGAGTGAACGGATCCCGCGTTCAGCGGCGCCAGGCGCTCGGCGTGCGGCCGGTCTGCCGCCGGAACCAGCGCGCGAAGTAGTTGGGATCGTCGAAGCCGCAGCCCGCCGCGGCCTCGGCCACGGTGGCGGAGGCCCGCAACGCGGACTGCGCCGATTCCAGGCGCACGCGATCGCGCAGGGCGCGCAGGCCGAGGCCGGTCTCGCGTTTCAGCTTCCGGTTGAGGTGATCCGGATCGTAGCCGACCGAGCGCGCGACGTCGGCCAGCCGGCGCGGCGAGCGGACCTCGTCGCGGATCCGTTCGAACAGCGTGGGCGGAACGGCCGGCCCAGCCCGGGGCTGGTCGAGCAGCCGTGCGACCACGGCGAGGATCGCGGCATAGTCGGCAAGGCGCAGGCGGCCCTTGGCCGGGATGCGCGAGAGTTGCGCATGGAGGTCGTTCAGCGTCGCGGGCGGCAGGCGGCGGTGCGAGGCGCGGACTCTGGCGGGACCGGGCGAATCGTAGTCGAGCACGAGGCAGACCGGGCGGCTGTTGCCCTGCAGGGCAAAACCGTGGGGCGTGCCCGGCGGGATCACAAAGAGATCGCCCGTGCGGGCGACGTAGCGTTGCCGGCCCACGGTTTGGGCTCCCTCCCCGGAGAGATAGAGAATCAGCTGCGCGAACGCGTGCCGATGCGGCGAGACCTCCGCGGCGCGGTGGCGGTTGAGCTGCAGCTTCCGCAGCACGAACCCGAGCGCTTGAATCTCGATGGTTTGGATCAGGATCGGGCTCCAGGCGAGCATGGTGTCGGGTTTGTGCTAGTAATAGTCGGGTTTGTCCTAACACAAGCGCGGTCCGCCGACTAGACTGGCACCCTCGACACTCCAACCCCTCCAATCCTCACATGATCACGCACAAAGTCGGCATCATCATGAACGGCGTCACGGGACGCATGGGCACCAACCAGCACCTCCTGCGGTCGATCAAAGCCATCATCGACCAGGGCGGCATCAAACTCGGCGACAGCGAGACGATCATGCCCGATCCGATCCTCGTCGGCCGCAGCGAATCCAAGCTCGCGGCGCTTGCCGCGCGGGCCGGCGTGAAACGCTACACGACCAACCTCGACGCAGCATTGGCGGATCCGGCCAACCAGATCTACTTCGACGCGACGCTCACGGGCCAGCGGCCCAACGGCGTGCGCAAGGCGATCGCGGCCAAAAAACACGTCTACTGCGAAAAACCGACCGCCACCACCTCCGCCGAGGCGCTGGCCCTGGCCGACGAGGTCACGGCGGCGGGGCTGAAAAACGGCGTCGTGCAGGACAAGCTCTGGCTGCCCGGGCTTTTGAAACTCAAATATCTCATCGATACCGGTTTCTTCGGCAAGATCCTGTCGGTGCGCGGCGAGTTCGGGTATTGGGTGTTCACCGGCGAGCACGAAAAACTCCAGCGCCCGTCGTGGAACTACCGCAAGGAAGATGACGGCGGCATCATCGTCGACATGCTCTGCCACTGGCAGTATGTGATCCAGAATCTTTTCGGCGAAGTGAAGTCGCTGACATGCCTCGGCGCCACGCACATCCCGCAGCGTTGGGACGAGTCCGGCAAGCCCTACAAGTGCACCGCCGACGACTCCGCCTACGCGACGTTCGAGTTGGTGAACGGTGTGATCTGCCACTTTAACTCGTCGTGGGATGTCCGGGTGCGGCGCGACGATTTGCTGACGCTGCAGGTGGACGGCACGCACGGCTCCGCGGTGGCCGGTCTGCGCGATTGCACCGCGCAGCATCTTTCGGCGACACCCCGCTGCATCTGGAATCCCGACATCGACAGCCCGATCAAGTATTTCGAGGGTTGGACGCGGGTGCCGGATCAGGGCGCCTACGACAATGCGTTCAAGGTGCAGTGGGAGCTTTTCCTCCGCCATGTCGTGAAGGGTGACCCGTTCCCGTGGAATCTCCATCAGGGGGCCAAGGGCGTCCAACTGGCGGAACTTGGCCTCAAGTCCTGGGCCGAGCGCCGCTGGGTCGACGTGCCCAAGTTGGGCTGAGCGGCGGCGGACGTTTTCAATTCGGGCGTTTGGAACGGGTTTACCTGTTTCCAAACGCCTTTTTTGCGCTGGAAAACTCGGCGACTTGATTACCTTTCGACCGTGTTCGCCGGACTCCGGCGGGCCGATACGTTTCAAACCCATTCCCACCATGCTCGTCTGGATCATCCTGATTATCGTTCCCATGCTCTTCGGTCTGTATGCGCAGATGCGGATCCGCAGCGCCTACAACAAGAACGTCGAGATCCCGTCCCGCGGCGGCATCCGCGGGGTCGAGGCGGCGCAGGCCGTCATGCGTTCCGCCGGCATCCACGATGTCGAAATCGTGGAAGTGGAGGGCGAACTCACCGACCACTACGACCCGATGAACAAGCGGCTCGCGTTGTCGGCGTCGAACTACCACGGCACGAGTCTGGCGGCGCTCGGCGTCGCCGCGCACGAGGCTGGTCACGCGATCCAGCACAAGGTGGGCTACGCGATGATGAACGTCCGCCAGACGATGGTGCCCACCACGCAGATCGCGGCCGGAGTTTCGAACTACGTCATTATGGCCGGCATTTTGATGATCACGTTCATGAAATCGCCGCTCGGCTACACGCTGCTGTCGATCGGTGCGGTCGCACTGGCGGTGCTGTGCCTGTTCCAACTGGTGACGTTGCCGGTCGAATACGACGCGAGCAGGCGCGCCAAGGCGCAACTGGTAAATCTGGGCATCGTGGACCGCGACGAAATGGACGGCGTCAACGAGACGCTCGACGCCGCGGCCCTCACCTACGTCGCCGCTTTCGTGGCGGCGCTGGGCAGCTTGCTCCACGTGCTCTCGATTCTCTCGGGGCGACGCGACGAGGAGTGAAGTGGTTGTCCCGGCAAAGCCGCCGGAAACAAACGA
>JBILLY010000446.1:0-4640 GCA_044375835.1 Opitutaceae bacterium | reverse complement strand
TCTCTACACAAAGCTAAACGGCTTTCGTGAACCGAGTGAAACGTTTCAGCGCCGGCATTTCGTCACGGCCCGACTGACGCCGTTCAAGACCACCGTCGTCCGGTTTAACCATGAGCAGGGCCATCTGCGAATTCCGGCGATCCGTCCGTGGCCAGTTTATGATTCGATCTCACCTTGGCTCGCTGCGGGCTCCCCGTTGCTCGCGACCCTCGGGGCACCGAAACCCGCCGGCATCTCGAACTACCCCTTCGCCGGCCCTGTCTCGGTGCAGTTTTCTCCCGCCGGCACTCAGGTGCCGCCGATGCGATGGCTCAATCAGGGGCAATCCACCCTGGCGGACTGGTCCAACGGATTTCCGGTCGCGAGTCCACCGAGCCGGCGATCGTTCATCAATCCGGCGATTTATCCGACATTCGCGTCCGCGTTCGGGCTAAGCTCGTATCGACTGACCGATTTCAAGATCACCTCCGTCTTCGTCGAGCAACAGGTGACGAAGGACTTCTTTGTCGAAGCGGCGGTGAATCGGGTGGTCAGCGATGTTGTGGCGGTCAACGGGTTCACGGGGGACAACGACATCCTGATGGCGGATGTGAACCGCCTCCTGCCGAACGGCGCGCCCAATCCCAACGTGGGCAAGCTCTACACTGAATCGAACACCAACATCCTAGTCCAACCGGAGCGGACGACGAACAAGCGATTGATGGCGTCCTATGAACTCGATCTCACCCGGCGGTCGGCGAACTGGCTCCGGCATCTCGGCCGCCACCGCGCCGCCGTGTTTTTCGAGGAAAGCGATCGGAACAGTCACAGCACCCAGATCTCGGTGCAGAACACGACCCCGCTGGTGACTACGGGTGTCGCCGGTTCGATTCTCAACGCGGCGAACCTGATGCGGTATCGTTACTACTACGAACCCGCTTCGGGCCGGGTCGGCAATCCGGGCGGCCCCTACGAGACCTTTCCGATCATCTACGCCGGAATGCCGCTGCCACCGCCCGACCCGAGTGGCGTGACCCAAGCCTATCTGGCCGGGTCGGCGGGCTACAATTCGAACGCGTCCAACCTCCGGACGAGCGCGTTTGCGCTGCAGAGCTTGTTCTGGGGTGGCCGGTTGGTTGTGACGACCGGGCTGAGGCAGGACTCGCAGCGGGCTTGGAACGCGGTTTTGGCCGACTACGCTCCTTGGGCCGATGCCCGCGGTATTTATCCGAACCCGGTGGGCTTCGACATCCGCAAGGTCTTCCCGCGCGGTCCACGCGAGGCGAGCGGTCGCACCGGCACGCACGGCGCCGTGTTTCATGCGCTTTCCTGGCTGAGCCTCAGCTACAACCAATCGGACAATTTCCAGATCAATTCGGATCGGCGCAGCGTCTACGGCAACTTCCTGCCCAATCCGGTCGGCAAGGGCCGCGACTATGGGCTCAAGTTCGCGCTGTTCGACCGGCGGCTCCACCTCGACGTCACCTACTACGAGAATTTCGCGGAGGACAAGATCGACGCCATCTCGGCCACGCCGGCGGGAAGCTTCATCCAGGAGATCAACCAAATCTGGCCCGCCATCGCCGAGTTCACCAACGATCCGAAATATCGCGACTTCCCTTACTGGTCGGCCGGTAGCGGGTGGGCGGACAGTGCGACGACCCGCTCCAGCGGCTGGGAGGTCTCGGCCACCGCCAACCCGACAACGCAATGGCGGGTCACGATCAACGGCAGCAAGCGCGGTAGCAGTGCCACGACTGCACGCGGACCCAATATCAAGCGTTACCTCGCCGAGTTCCTTCCGCTCTGGCGCGCCAACCCGCAGTGGCTCGCGCTCACCAATACCGCGAGTGGGTTCAGCGTGGCGACGCGCGTGAGCCGCCTCGAAACCACGCTGGCCAACTTCGAGGCCATCGGTAGCCTGCCGGAGGACGCTTACGCGCCGAGTTGGGGTGCGAACCTGATCCAGACTTACTCGTTTGCGCCCGAGTCCCGTCTCAAGGGATTCGCCATCGGCAGCAGCATGAACGTCCGCGGCCGGACCGTTCATGGGTTTGCCGAGAGTGCGGCGGGAATTTTGGTTCCCACTCGGCCCTACTATGCGCCGAGGAATGAACTTTTTGGGGCGTGGCTCACGTATCAGCGAAAACTGTTTCGAGATCGCGTCGGCTGGCGGCTGCAGCTCAACGTGCGGAATCTTTTCGACGCCTATACGGTGTTTCCGCTGCGGGCAGTGGACCGTCGCGACGGCACCGGGGCTGGCACCAACGTGTTTTACCGACTGAGCGAGCCCCGCACCTACACGCTGACGAGTTCGTTCGGTTTTTAATATCCGCAGCGACGATCCCCCAAAGCGATGCAACCCAACCGCCGTGATTTCCTGGAAACGCCGCGCAGTGACCGCCCGCCGCGCGAAGGTCGTTTGTCCTGATTTTCAAGTTTAGCTTCCACCCCAACAAACCCCCACATGATAAACTGCCGTCGCGTTGCCTTGACCCTTGCTCTCCTGTTCATGCCCATCGCGGCACCGGCCCAAACCGCTCCGCCGGCTTCCGCTCGGAGCAGTGCGACGGCAGATCCGGAGAGCGCCTTGGTGCTCCCACCGTTCGAGGTGCGCACCGAGAAGGACCAAAGACCCCTCCCGGATCCGATCCCTCTGCAAATCCAGTTTCCTTTCAGTCATGGGGGAATGGAAGACGGTGAAGGCGACGTCAGCCCACGCGCAGGGTGCCGCACGTCGCGAGATTTCGCCGAAGCCAACAGACTTCTTCTCGAGCACAACTGGAAATGCGGAATCGTTGCCTGCGCGACCACAGCTTCCCCTCGCCTTGATCGCAATCGCTCGCGCCCCAACTTCATTTCACCCGCCTTGCACCCATGACTATTCCCCGCGCTTCTCTCCTCCTCACCGCGCTTGGCTTGCTCGCGGTCGCGACGCTGCCGGCCGCCTCCCCCGCCACCCAGCCCAATGTCCTCGTCATCATCTCCGACGATCAAAGCTGGGCCGACTACGGCTTCATGGGCCATCCGCACATCGCGACGCCCGCGCTCGACCAGCTCGCGGCGAAGTCGCTCACGTTCACGCGCGGCTACACGCCCGTCCCCCTGTGTCGTCCATCCCTCGCGAGCATCGTAACCGGACTCTACCCGCACCAGCACGGCGTCACGGGCAACGACCCCGCGCTCCCCGATGCTGGCGTGAATCCGCAAACCGGCCGCCAAAATCCCAAATACGCGCGCTTCTACGAGTCCATCATCGAGAACTTCCGCTCGCGCCCGAATTTCGTGCGCGACCTCACGTCGCGCGGCTACCGCAGCCTTGAAACCGGCAAGTGGTGGGAAGGCGATCCAGTGAAGACCGCCGGCTTCAGCGAGGCCATGACCGTCGGCACCGCCAAGGGCGATCGCCACGGCGGCATCGGCCTCGAGATTGGCCGGCAGGGCCTCGCACCCATCACGGATTTCATCGCCCGCAGCGGCGCGAAACCGTGGCTCGTGTGGTATGCGCCGATGCTGCCGCACAGCCCGCACACCCCGCCCGCCGATCTCCTCGCGAAATACCAAAAACTCGCCCCGACCGAAGCCGTCGCGCGCTATTG
The DNA here is from genome assembly GCA_044375835.1 of Opitutaceae bacterium. Lineage (GTDB taxonomy): Bacteria > Verrucomicrobiota > Verrucomicrobiia > Opitutales > Opitutaceae > ER46. Next base: position 1,062 of record JBILLY010000446.1, on the reverse strand, counting down.
GGCCAGTGTCGAATGGTTCGACCGCACCTGCGGCGAGCTCCTTGGCTTCCTCGACAAAAATAGCCTCCGCGAAAACACCATCGTGATCTACACGACCGACAACGGCTGGCTCCAAAACCCGGACGTCGTCAATCGCTTCGCCGCCCGCTCCAAGCTCACGCCCTACGAAGGCGGCCACCGCACGCCCATCATGATCTCGTGGCCGGGCCGCGTCGCGCCGCGCCTCGACCGCGAGCACCTCGCCAACAACGTCGACATCTGGCCCACCCTGGCCGCGCTGCTGAAAACTCCCCTCCCGAAAAATCTCCCCGGCCTAGATCTCACCGACGCCAAGTCCGTCGCCCGCCGCACCGCCACCTACGGCGAGCAATACGCGCACAACATCGCCGATATCGCGGCGCCCACGCGCAGCCTCGAACACCGCTGGATCATCGACGGCTGGTTCAAGCTCATCATGCCCGATCCGCGCAACCGCCCCGGCGCCGCGACCGAGCTCTACGACCTGCAGTCCGATCCGTGGGAGAAAACCGATCTCGCCGCGCAGCAGCCCGAACGCGTGCGCGAGCTGGCGAAGAAACTGGACGCCTGGTGGACGCCGCCTGTCGCTGCGAAGTGATCGTCGCATGATTCGCGGCGCCTCACGCTTCGTGCTAATCGCGTTGGCGCTCGCCGGCAGTGCGGCGGCGAAGAAGAAGAATATCGCCGCCCGTGGCGAAGACCTGCTCCTGCTCGACAACGGCACAGTCAAGGTCGGCATCGACCGCGCCAAAGGCGCCGCGATTACTTGGCTCTCGTCCGCCGCCTACCCGAAGAATCTCGTCAACTCCGCCGACCCCCGCCGCCTGCTCGCAGGCGTTCGCGCCGCCGGCCCCGCAGACAACACCGTCGTCGTTTTCCTCAGCGACAACGGGATGAGCCACAAGGCCGAGGTTGATCGCGAACTCGCGGCCCCGGATTGGGCCCGGCGTAACCTCCACGGCCTGCGCGGCCATAAAGCGACGGTCTGGGAAAACGGCATCCGCGTGCCGCTGCTCGTGCGCTGGCCCGGCCGCATCACCCCGG
>JBILLY010000445.1:0-4653 GCA_044375835.1 Opitutaceae bacterium | reverse complement strand
CGCACGGTCCCCGTGTCGCGCTTCCGACTTCCCGGCACCTTCACCTCTTCGCCTGACTATCATGCCTTCGGTTTCCGCCGTCTCTTCCTCGTCGGGTGCGCTCTACGGCGCGCAGGACTCGACCGCCTCCCGTGTGCCGCAGAAGCAGCTCGGCCAAGGTGATTTTCTCAAACTCCTCGCCGCGCAGTTCCAAGCGCAGGACCCGATGAAGCCGATGGAAGACACCGCCTTCATCGCGCAGATGGCGCAGTTCTCGTCGCTCGAACAATCGAGCGCGCTCGCCAAGGACATGGCCGCGCTGCGCGCCGACCAGCTGCGCGTCACCGCCAATTCCTACCTCGGCCACCGCGTCACCGTCGACCTGGGCGAGGGCAAGACCGCCAGCGGCGACGTCACCGCTGTCGACACCAGCGGCGCCGAGCCGCGCCTCGTCGTCGGCGGCAAGCCGTTCGCCGTTTCCTCCGTGCTCCGCGTGGAGCCCGTCCTCGTCACCGCCCCGGCTACCGCGGGCAAAGTCTGATTTTCACCTCAATCCAATATCACTATGTCACTCATCGGCACTATGGGCAGCGGCGTCAGCGCCCTGCGCACGTTCATGAAAGGTCTGGAAGTCATCGGCCACAACATCGCCAACGTTAACACCACCGGCTACAAAGCCTCCGAGGCGAAATACGCCGACAGTTTCAGCAACGTCCTCCGCCGCGCGGCGCCGTCCGGCGACGAGATCACCAACACGCCCTCCGCCGGCATCGGCACCGGCGTGCTCCTCACCGGCGTCGTGACCAATTTCGGCCAGGGCTCGCTGAGCAGCACCGGTCGCGACACCGACCTCGGCATCTCCGGCAACGGCTTCTTCCGCGTGAAGAACCCCATCGACGGCACCGAATTCGCCACGCGCTCGGGCGAGTTCCGCTGGTCCGATCAGGGTTACCTCGTCACGCCGCAGGGCTTCCGCGTCCAGGGCCTCACCGGCGAGGGCGCCACCACCGTCGGCGACATCAAGCTCGCCGAGCCGCCCGAGGGCACGCAGCGCCAGTCCGTCTCCTTCGACAATATCGGCAACGTGATCGAGTTCTACTCCGACGGCACGTTCACCACCACGAACCGCGTTCTCCTCCAGAATTTCCAGGATCCGTCCTCGCTCACCCGCGAAGGCAACAATCTCTACTCGAGCATGGGCGCCGCCGGCGCCGTCGGCGCCGATGCCGGCTCGACCGCCCTCAAGGCCGACACCACCAATCACCCGGGCCAAAACGGCCTCGGCACCATCAAGGCCGGCGCGCTCGAGCTCTCCAACGTCGACCTCACCCAGGAGTTCGCCGAGCTCATCACCACCCAGCGCAGCTTCCAGGCCGGTTCCCGGCTCGTCACCATCTCCGACACCGTCCTCGAGGACATCGTCAACCTGAAGCGCTGAGCCCTTCGGCGCGTCTTTGGCCTTCCCGCCGGTCCATCCCTTCACACCCATGGCCTCCTCGAAACCCGAAGCCGCCGCCGCTCCTGCTCCCGCCAAACCCGCCGACGGCGCTCCCGCCGCCGGCGGTGGCGGGGCCAAGGCCTGGCTCCCCGTCATCGCCGCCCTCGTGCTCGCGCCCGCCGCGACGTGGGCCACGGTCGAGTTCGTGCTCGTCCCGCGGCTGCAGAAAAAACTCGCGGCGCCCGCGGCCGCTTCGGCCGGCGACGGCCACGCCGCCGCCGAACACGCGCCCGCCGCCAAACCCGCCCCCGCGCCCGCCGCGCACGGCAAACCCGAGAAGGGCGGCAAGGAGGGCAAGGACTCCGGCCATGCCGGCGGCTACGAATACCAGAACGTCATCGTCAACCTCGCCGGCACGATGGGCACCCGCTACCTCAAGACCAGTTTCCTCGTCACCGGCTCCGATCCCAACCTGAAGAGCGTCTTCGAGGGCTCGAAGCCCAAGCTCACCGACGTCACGCTGAACGTGCTCTCGTCGCTCACGTTGTCCGATCTCGAGGAGCCCGGCGCGAAAAACGTCATCCGCGAGAAGCTTGTCAACGCCTACAACCAGGCCCTCGGCCGCCGCATCGCGGACCAGGTCTACTTTTCGGACTTCGTCGTCCAGTAACCCCCGCCCGCGTCTTCCCGCCCGATGGCCGACGGCAACACAGCGCCCACCAGCGATTTTCTCGACCAATCCGAGATCGACCGGATCTTGGCCCAGACGGCCGAGTCCCAGGTCCGGAAGAGCGGGGGAGTGCTCGGCGCCGTTTCCAAGTCGGCCACGCCGCCGCGGGTCGAGGCCTACGATTTCCGGAACCCGGTGTTTCTCTCGGAGGCCGAGCTTCGCCGGCTCCGCCTCATCCACGAGGATTTCATCCGCTACCTCAGCGCCCGCCTCGCCCTCTACCTGCGCATGGAGTTCGGCCTGAAAATGGCCACGCTCACGACCGCGACCTACCAGAAATTCACCGAGTCGCTCCCGAGCCCGACGCACATCAGTCTCTTCAAGGTCGATCCGCTCGTCGGCATCGGCATCCTCGACATCAACCCGCGGCTCGCGCTCACCATCGCCGACCGCCTGCTCGGCGGCCGCGGCCACTCGGTGAAAGCCGAGCGCTATCTCACCGAGATCGAGACCGCCCTCATCGAGGATGTCGTGACCATTTTCCTCGAGGAATGGTGCGGCCAGTGGAAACACGACCAGGAACTCCGCCCCTCGATCATCGGCCACGAGAACAACGGCCGCTTCCTCCAGACTTCGCCGCGCGACGCCATCATGCTCGCGATGACGCTCGAGGTGAACTTCGGCGACTGCTCCGAGCAGATCCAGATCGGCGTCCCGTATTACACCATCGAGCCGATCGTGAAGAGGATGCAGGCGCGCCGGCAGAAGGACTCCGCCGTCACGACGGTCGCCCGCGCCGCCGAGTGGCAGGACTCCTACAACCGCATCAACGTCCCCGTCCGCGCCGAGTGGGAAGCGTTCGACATCACGCTCCGCGAGATCACCAGCCTCCGCGTGGGCGATGTGGTCGAACTGCCCGGCTCCATCTGCGCCGACACCCGCCTGCTCTTGAACGGCACCGCCAAATTCGTCGGCACGGTCGGGCTCGATACCGACCGCGTCGCCGTGCAGCTCACCCGCAAACTCCCTTCCGAAGACTCAACCAAGGCCAAACATGATGGACGAAAAGTCCCTTGATATCGTGCTCGATGTAAAGGTGAAGGTCACCGTGCAACTCGGCTCGGTGCTTCTCCCCATGCGCGAAGTGCTCGAACTCGCCCAGGGCTCGATCGTGCAGCTCACGCAGCACGCCAGCGATCCCGTCGGGCTCTTCGTCAACGACAAGCTCGTCGCCTACGGCGAGGTCGTCGTCGTCGAGGACAACTTCGGCATCAAGATCACCGAATTGGTCGGCAGTGTGACGCCCTCATGATCGCCGCCTTCCGCCGCTCCGCGCCCGCCCGCGTCGTCCGTCGCTGCCTCGCGGCGGCGGTGCTGGCGGCGTGCCACTTTCCGGGCGTCATGGCGGCCGCCGACGACAACACCGTCATCGTGCCCGGCGCCGCGAAGCCCGCGGCCGCGGCGCCGACGCTCGGCTCCTCCTTCAACACGCTCACGCTCGTGCTGGGCGTCGCGATGGCCGCGGTCGGCGGCTGGCTCATCCTCCGCAACCGCCGCGCCGGCGGGGCGCCGCGCGACACCCGGGCCCTCGCGCTGGAGGAGACGCGCTCGCTCGGCAACCGCCAGTTCCTCGTCGTCGCGTCCTACGAGGGAAAAAAGTTTCTCATCGGCGTGTGTCCCGGCCGCATCGAGCTGGTCGCGCCGCTCGACGGCCCGGCGGAGAAGGCGCGGTCATGATCCCCGCGGCCACCGTCCGTGCGCTGCACCGCTTGCTGGTGCTCGTCGCGTTGTTCGCCTGGCTCGCTCCGCTCGGCGGACGGGCGCAGACGCCCCCGCCCGCCGGCCTGCTCGGCACCGGCCAGCCGCCCGGCGCCGCCACCGTCAGTCTTCCGCTCGAAGCCCGTCCGGCCCCGCGCGCCGCGGCGACCGCCCCCGCCGCCGGCACGCCGTTCCGCCTGAACATCGGGCTCGAGGGCTCCGGCGAGAAAGGGGAGGTGAGTGTCGCCCTCCAGATCGTCGTCATCATGACGCTGCTCTCGGTCGCGCCGTCGATCGTGCTCCTGATGACCAGTTTCACGCGGATCGTCATCGTCCTCGGTTTCGTCCGCACCGCCCTCGGCACGCCGAGCGCTCCGTCGAATCAGATCGTCGTCGGTCTCTCGCTCTTCCTCACGTTTTTCCTGATGGGCCCGGTGATCGACCGCGTGCAGACGGAGGCGATCCGGCCCTACCTCGACGGCAAGATCACCTCGATCGAAGCCATCGACCGCGCCACCGTCCCGCTGAAGCAATTCATGCTGAAGCAGACCCGCACGAAGGATATCGAGTATTTTCTCGAGCTCGGCGGTTTCGGCCCCACCGCCGTCAAAGACCTGCCGATGCGCGTGGTCATCCCGGCCTTCGTCATCAGCGAGCTGCAGACCGCTTTCCAGATGGGATTTCTGCTCTTCCTGCCGTTCCTTGTCGTCGATTTCCTCGTGTCGTCCGTGCTGATGGCGCTGGGCATGATGATGATGCCGCCCGTCACGGTCGCGCTTCCGCTCAAGCTCCTGCTCTTCGTCCTCGT
>JBILLY010000444.1:0-4654 GCA_044375835.1 Opitutaceae bacterium | reverse complement strand
TGCGGAGGTGTGAAGGTGGGACGGTGCGAAGGTGCCAGGGTGGCGGCGGGGGCGGTCGGGAGAGCTGAGATTTGAGATTCGAAATCCGGGACCGGCGGAGCCGGGGGCGGGGCGACGGGCAGCGGGTGGCCGTCGGGAGCGACGCGGGCTTTGAGGGCGGCGAGTTGCGAGGTGTCCGTTTGACGCCAGTTGCGCCAGACGGAGACCTGCGAGTGGCCGGCGCGTTCGCCTTTGGTGCGCGTGCCGGACGCGGTGGCGACCAGCGTCTCGAAAGCGTCGGCGCAGACCTTGTCCATCGGTTCGCCGTCGAGGTAGCGGCCGGCGTTGATGTCCATCTCGTGCTGCAGGAGCTGGTGGCGGCGCGTGGTGGTGGTGATCTTCAGCGTGGGGACGAAGGGGAAGTTGGTGATCGAGCCGTTGCCGGTGACGAAGAGGATCAAATTGCAGCCGGCGCCGACTTGGCCGGCGATGCCCTCGAGGTCGTTGCCGGGGCCGTTCATGAACGTGAAGCCGGGGTCGGGGAGGTCGCGGAGCGGCTGGGCGTAGTCGATGACGGTCGCGAGGGGCGTGCGCGGGTCCTTTTTGTGGACGGCGCCGAGGGATTTGAGGGCGATGTTGTAGAGGCCGCGAAAGCGGTTGCCGGCGGAGGGATTGCTCTCGGCCGTGAGGCCATGCCAGGCGAGTTTCTCGCGGAAGCCCTCGAGCTGGCGGAGGAAAGCGCGGGCGACGGCGAGATCGCGGACGCGGGAGAGCAGGTAGTGCTCGGCGCCCATGGACTCGTCGGTTTCGGTCAAGACGCCGGTGGCACCGTGACGGATGGCTTCGTGGACCATGGCGCCGGCGAGGGGATTGCCGGAGACGCCGGAGAAGGCGTCGGAGCCGCCGCATTGGAGGGCGATGCGAAGGCCGGAGAGCGGGGCGGGCGTGCGCACCTCGGCGGCGAGGGCGGTGATCCAGGCGCGGCAGAGGGACTCGCCGGTGGCGAGGCCGGCGGCGATGCCGCGGTCGAGCGTGAGGAATTTGTGGGGAACGGCGTCGAGGGGGTAGCCGTGCTCGCGCATGAAGGCGCGGAGGCGGGTGTTGTTGAGCGGCTCGACGCCGTAGTCGACGGCGAGGACGGCGCCGACGTTGGGGTGGACGATGAAACCGGCGAGGGCGCGGAGCACTTCGAGGGAGTTGTTGCCGTCGGTCGGGGCGCCGCCCTCGGTGTGGGCGATGGCGACCACGCCGTCGAGGGACGGGTGGACGCGGGCGAGGGGCTGGAGGCGCGCGGCGAGTTGGCGGGCGAACGCGGCGGTGCGCGAGGAGGTGCCGAGGATGACGAGGAAATTGCGGGTGCCGGTGCCGCGATCGGCGGGGCGGCGGTAGCCGAGAAACGTGCGCGGGGAAGCGACGCGGTCGACGGGCGGGGCGGGGCGGAAGGTGGCCTCGTCGAGGGTGAACGGGGTGAGCAGATCCTCGAAGTTGGCGGCGGGGGGCAAAATGGCGCCGTGGACTTGGCGAACGGCGAGTCCTTCGAGCATGGAGCGATTGGTGACGTAGTCGCCGGGCGCGATGGGGCCGAGGGCACGGCCAAAGGGGAGCGTCCAGGAGAAGAGCGATTCGCCGGCGGCGATGGGCCGGATGGCGAAGCGGTGGCCCTCGAGAATCGTGTGCGGCAGGGCGCGGGGGCCATCGGGCAGAGCCAGGATCTCGCCGGCTTCAATGCGGCGGATCGCGATGGCGACGTTGTCGGTCGGAGCGGGGAGGCGGGAGACGGCGTCGAGAGCGAGGGGCACGGCGGGAAAGGTGAAAGTCGAAAGGGGGAAGGCGGAAGGGGAAAGGCGAAAGGCGGAAAGCGAAAGGCGGTGGAGACGCGGAGTCGCGGGGGCGGGGAGGCGACGAGGCGGTCAAGGTTGCGCGCCCGGCGGATCTTCGGCCGCGAGTGCTTCGAGGGCGGCGACGACGGGCCAGTCGGCGGGGGCGAGGTCGTAGTGCCGCAGATCGGAGACCGCGACCCAGGCGAGTGCGAGGTGTTCGCGGGCCTGCGGCGGTGGGCTGCCGGGGGCGAGGGTGCAGATGAAGGGAATCATCGCGATGAGGACGGTGCCGTAGTCGTGCTCGAAGCGCGGCAACGGCGCGGTGACGACCGTCTCGCAGCCGAGTTCCTCGTGGAGTTCGCGGCGGAGGGCGGCGGCGGGAGTTTCGCCGGGCTCGATCTTGCCGCCAGGAAACTCCCATTTGCGCCCGAGGTGTTTGTGGGCGGGACGCTGCGCGAGCAGCACACGGCCGTCGGGGGCGGTGAGCACGGCGGCGACGACGGGCAGGGGAGAGCGGGACGACACGCGGTTGGGGGGGACGGGGACGAGGAGCGGAAGGGGAAAGGCGGGGGCCTGCGGCAAAGTGGGGTGTGACGTGTGACGTGGAGCGGAAGGCGGAGGAGCTTGGGGGAAACCGGGGGCGTTGGGAAATCGGAAGATCGGAAACCGGAGGACGGGCGCCGAGCGCCGAGTGGTTTTCGTGCAGAAATCGTAAACTGCGGCTTCCGGGGCGGCGACGGGCTCAACTCGGGGCGGGGCGGACCGATGATAGGGGTGGATCACTATGTCCACTGCCCTGCGATGGTTCTTCGGTTCGTGGTGGGCCCGGTTGTTTGGCCGGGCGGCGGAGCCGCGCCCGGTTGCGCCGCTGCCGCCGACGGAACCGGACGGGCCGCCCGCGGCGTCGCGGGCGAAGCGTCCGGCGGGCCCGCCGGCGCGGCCGTCGCCCGAGGCGGCGCAGCAAGCGCTGGCGGACACGGTGCGCGGGGAGGTCGGGTTGCCGTTGCCGCCGTTGCCGGCCGAGGGGCTGGCGGAGCGGCGGGAGCGGACGTTGGCGGCGATGGCGAACTTGCAGCAGATCCCGGCGCTGCAGTCGCTGGCGCAGAATTTTTTGCGGACGCTGAACCAGGTGGACGTCGACGTGGCGGACGTGGTGCTGGTGCTGGCGAAGGATTCGGCCTTGTGCGTGCGCATCCTCCGGATGGCGAATTCGGTGGCGGTGGGTTCGGAGCGGCGCATCGACGACCTGGAGTCGGCGGTGCAGATGCTGGGCATCGCGCGGGTGCGGAAGGCGGCGCAGAGCATGGTAATTTTGCGCGACAGTCACCGGGTGACGGCGGGTTTCGATTGGCGGCACCTGTGGCTGCACGCGATCGCGACGGCGGCGATCGCGGACGAACTCGAGAAACGGCTGCGCGGCGAAGAGCCGCCGGCGCTGCATGTGGCGGCGCTGTTGCACGACGTGGGCAAGATCGTGCTGTCGACGGTGGCGGCGGAGGAATACCGGCGGATTCTCGTGGCGACGTGGCACGAGCAAGGCCGGCTGGAGGAACTGGAGCACGAACGGCTCGGCGTGGACCACCGCGAGGCGGGCCGGCGGTTTGCGGAGCACGCGAATCTGCCGGAGATGATCACGCAGACGATCGCGCACCACGACCGGCCGGAGGGGGCGGAGTCGTTTCGCTTCGAGGTCGCGCTGGTGGCGCTGGCGAATCACGTGAGCAAGGCGCACGGCCTCGGGTTCAGCGGCGCCCGGCTCGAGGCGGAGGAGGAATTCGCGACGTTGCCGGCGTGGCGCGTGATCGAGGAGGAACTCGGTCGCATGCCGGATATCGAGGCGATCGAGGCGGAGCTGCCGGATTTGCTGGCGCGGGTGCGCGGCGAACTGCGCGAGCTGAACACGCACCGCTGATCCGGCGCGAGATGGGGAGCGGATCGCGGAACGAAGGGACAAGGAACAAGGGACAAGGGGCCGAGGGCGGAGGGATTTTTTCGCTGCCGCGGGGCGGGATTTTGCGCTGAGTGGGCGGCATGACGAAAAACGCGAGGCGGGGCGCGGCGGTCCGGGGGTGGTTGGCGATGGTGCTGCTCGTCGGCGCGGCGACCGCGGCGGCGCGGCCGAACATCGTGCTGATCGTCTCCGACGACCACGGACGCGAGGCGCTGGGATGCTACGGCAATCCGGTCGTGAAGACGCCGCACCTCGACGCGCTGGCGGCGGACGGGACGCGGTTCACGCATGCGTTCTGCACGACGGCGAGCTGCAGTCCGTCGCGCTCGGTGCTGCTGAGCGGGCAACACAACCACCGCAACGGGATGTATGGGCTGCAGCATGACGATCATCACTTCCAGTCGTTCGACGGGGTGCGGGGGTTGCCGGTGCGGCTGGGGGCGGCGGGCTACCGGACGGCGCGGATCGGAAAATTCCACGTCGCACCGGAGGCGACGTATGCGTTCCAGACGGTGCTGTCGGCGGGCGCGGCCAACGATCCGGCGACGATCGGGCGCAGTCCGGTGCAGATGGCGGAGCAGGTGCGGGCGCTGGTCGAGGCGAAGGACGAGCGGCCGTTTTTTCTCTATTTCGCGAGCGACGATCCGCACCGGGGGAACGCGGTGTTGCCGGACGGAAAGCCGACCTTCGACACGTGGCCGCGGCCGAACCCGTTTGGCAATCGGCCGGAAGGGTATCCGGGAATCGAGCCGGCGACGTTTCGGCCGGAGGAGGTGGCGGTGCCGGCTTGGTTGCCCGACACGCCGGAGTGTCGGGCGGAGCTGGCGGAGTATTACCAAGCGATCGCGCGGCTGGACCAAGGTGTCGGGCGCCTGATCGCGGTGCTGAAGGCGGCGGGAAAATA
>JBILLY010000800.1:0-3033 GCA_044375835.1 Opitutaceae bacterium | reverse complement strand
GACGGCGCCGCGGCTGTTTTTCAGCGTGTAGCGTTCGACCTCCCGGCCGTCGGGCGTGCGGCCGAAGACCGAGCGATCGACCGTGGGCGAGGCGACGGCGGCCAGAGCGGCCAGGAGAAACAGCAGCGACGCGCCGAAACGGCGCCGGGAGAGCAAAGGCAAGGGCATGGGGTGGGCCGAGCAAAAGCCGGGGCCCGACCGGTGCAAGGGTGCAATCGACCCGCGGAGCCGCGGCCGAGGCGGCGACGCGCGCTCAGTTCGTCTCGCGCCAGTTGGCGACAGCGAACGGTGTATCGAGCCCGGGAATCACCGTCTGGCGCAGACTGGTGTCGTAGTGGATCACGGGGGACGCGTTGAACGTGACGGCCTTGGCGACGATCGCGCCGTAAATCGTCTGGCTGTTGGCAATCGTGAGGCTGCTCACCGGCGTGTAGATGACACCGTAGAACGCGGTGTTGGTCGCCATCGAGTAGGTGTCGTAGGGATTGGTGGTCGAGAGGATCACCAGATTCTTCGGCAGCTTGGTATCGTTTTGAATGCCGTTGCCGCCGATCGTGATGTCGCCGGCGACGTGGATGCGCAGCGAACCGTTGGTCGTGATGCGGATCTTGGCGGTGTTGGCGAGGTAGAGGTCGCCGGTCAGCACGATGGCGACCGGGCCGTCGACGGTGAGCGTCTGCGAGCCAGTGAGGGAGAGGTCGCCGCCGTAGTAGAGGGAGGTCGCGGTGGCGCCGGCGGTGCCGATGGTCGCGGTTCCACTGGGAAGAATATCCCCGGCACCGGTGGGGACGACCTCGTCGAAGGTCGCCTGATAGGGACTCGTGCTGATGCGGCTGGTATCGATTTTGGTGGTGGCGGGAGTCGAAGGACCGAGGAGTCTGGCGCTCGTCGAAAAGGACGGACCGGTCGAGAGGGTGGCGACGTAGCCCTTGATCTGGGCGTTGGTGAGCTGGACGGTGGCCGAGGAAGTCGTGGTCGAACCGGAGCTGATGACCGCGGAGAATCCGGGCGTCTGGGTCGAGTAGTCGCCGAGCGTGGAATCGTAGCTGTCGACGATGCCGGCGCTGCGGAAGCGCACGCGGCTGGTGGTCGCGGCGACGGCGTTGGTGAGGAGGCTGGCGCGCTCGGAGGTGGAGGTGAGTGTGCGCGTCTGCGTGGTGCCGTCGGTCTGGGTGGTGGTGCCGGTGGCGGTCACAGTCCGCTTGGGCAGGCTGCCGTCGTAGCCGACGACTTTCACGGTGATCGAGCCGGTGACGCCGCCGTCGAAGGAAAATCCGCCGGAGATCTTGGTGGCGGTATTGCCGGACAGCGTCCAACCGGACCAGTCGTCGCGATTCAGCGCCCACAGCGCGTCCTCCATGCCGCTTTCGGCCAGCTCGACGCTCCGGGTGCTCTGCATCGTGCGGCTGCTCAGGGAAAGGGTGCGGTAGCACACCGTCATGTAGCTGCCCAACGAGATCGCGAGCACGGTGGCGAAGCAGAGGGCGGCGAGCAGGGCGGCGCCGCGTTGGCGCGAGGTGCCGCGATTTCCCACGCCTCCGGCCCGACCGAGGACGGTCCGGGACGAGCATGAAGAGTGGTTCGGGGGCGCCATGCCGCTATTTGGTGCCCCGACGATTTCGCGTTTATCTACTCAGGTCGAGGGAGACTTGAAGGCAGAAACACGAACCGGCTATGCGTAGTCCCGCCCATACGACTGCGGCCGGCAGCAGTGATTTGGGGTAAACCTGCGGGCGCGGGCGGGGCCAAATGGTTTTGCGGCCACCGATCAGGCCCGGGAGTAGGCCTGAAAGGGTGTCGCGGGACTACGTAGAGCGGCCAGGCGCGGCGGGCCGTCCGAGGGTGACCGGCGGACGCGCGGGAAGGGCGCGCGGGATCGGCAGAAAACCGCGGAATTGGCGAGAATCCGAACCTGGGGGCGAATTTCCAGGGGGCGGGGCGAACGAGAATTTTGCTGGCGAAGGGCCCGGTGCGTCGCTGACGTTGCCGCCGTCTCCGGTCGCATCCCATCCGAGCCGAGACCGGTCAACCGCAACCCCAGGTCAGCTTCCCCCCCAGTTCACACCATGTATCGTTCCTCCTCCAAACTCCTCGTCACTCTCGCCGTGGCCTTTTCCGCCGCGTGCCTTTCCGCCCAAACCGCGGACACAAAGCAAGCGCCCGCGCCCGCCAAGAAAGCCAAGGCCCCGCCGTTGCCGGGCGCCGGGACCGGCGGCAACACGCCCCACGCGACGACGAGCGAAGTGATCGGGCCGAATCGCGCGAACGGCAGCCGTGTGACGGTGACCTACGGGCGCCCGTTTCTGAAGCATCCGCGCACCGGCGAGGTGCGCAAAGTCTGGGGCGGCCTCGTGCCGTGGGACAAAGCGAACCGCCTCGGCGCCGACGAAGCGACCACGCTGATCGCGCAGCACGATCTCGAGATCGCGGGCACGAAGGTGCCGGCCGGCGCCTACACGCTCTACATCGTGCCCTCCGAGTCGGGGACGAGCAAACTGGCGTTCAGCAAAAAAATCGGCGACTGGGGCGTGCCGGTCGACGAGAAGAACGACCTGGCGCGGTTCGAACTCAAAAAGGAGACGATTCCCGCCACGGTCGAACAACTCACGATCGCGATCGTGAACGGTCCGCCGGAGAGCCTGACCGGCACGATCAGGATTTCGTGGGAAACCACGCAGTTCTCGCTGCCGTTCGCAGTGAAGAAGTAAGCGCGGCGCGCACCTCGGCGAATTTTCAGCCCCGACCTTGGTCGGGGCTTTTTTTTGTGCGCCGACGCAGAGGTGCACGGGCGGGGCGTTCGGGCGCGACATGAGCGAGCCGCGGTCGCGCGTATCCGGGGATTGCCCACGGCGGGGGCGGCGCTCAACGTCGCGGGACTATGCTCGCAACTCTCGTGATGACGGTGATCGGAGCGGATCGTTCCGGACTGGTGCAGATGGTGGCCGCGCGCGTCGCCGACCACGGCGGCAACTGGCTCGAGAGCCGTATGTGCCGGCTCGGCGGGCAATTCGCGGGCATTTTGCGCGTAGAGGT
>JBILLY010000443.1:0-4673 GCA_044375835.1 Opitutaceae bacterium | reverse complement strand
CCCGGCCCAACGCGGACTGGGCCGAAGTCGAGCGGCTCGTCGCCGCGGCGGCGAGACTCGGCATCGCACGCCTCTGCTGCTCGCGGCCGGTGACGGGCGGCGTAATGGCGGACATCGACGTCGTGCGCGAATCGAACAACGCCGTGCTCGCGGCGATGAAACGCTACCCCGACCTGATCGCGGGCTACTGCTTCGTGCAGCCGGGCAACGGCGCCGCGGCGCTCGACGAAATCGACCGCTGCCTCGACGCCGGCATGATCGGCGTGAAGCTCTACAATCAGTTCAAATACACCGATCCGGCGGTGTTTCCGGTGGCGGAGAAGTGCATCGCACGGCGGGCGCTGTTTCTCGGGCACTCGGCCTACTTGACGGATCCACGCACGCTCGCGCTGCAGCCGAGGACGTCGCACGCGCTCGATTTCGGGGCCTTGTCGCGGCGCTACCCGGAGCTGAAACTCATCCTCGGCCACATCAACGGCGGCGGCGACTGGGAGTGGGCGATCCGCGCGCTGCGGGATTTTCCGAACGTCCATATCGATACGAGCGGCAGCGTGCTCGAGGACGACACGATCGGCCGCTGCGTGCGGGAGCTCGGGCACCGGCGCGTGCTCTTCGCGACGGATGCGACGATGGAGGGCTGCGTGGGCAAGGTGCTCTCGGCCGAGCTGACGGCGGAGCAGCGCGAAGATATCTTTCATCGCAACTTCGAGCGGCTGCTCGGGGGAGGCCGGGCATGATTTTCGACGTCAATGCCTACGTGGGCCACTATCCGTTCCGGGCGCTGCGGGCGCGGCGGGCCGAGGAGGTGGTGGCGCTGATGGATCGCGCCGGGATCGACCGCGCGCTGGTCTCGTCGCTCCATGCGTTGTTTTACCGCGATACGCAGCGCGGCAACGAGGAGCTGTGGGCGGACATCCGGCCTTGGCGCGACCGATTGGTGCCGGTGGCCACGATCAACCCGCGGTATGCGGGCTGGGAGCGCGATTTCGACGAGATCACGGGGAATTGGGGCGCGCGGGCGGTCACGCTGGTGCCGGAGTATCACGGCTACGCGTTGGGCGACGACGCGGGCAAGGCGGCGCTGGCGCGGATCGAGGCGGCGGGCGTGCCGCTGCTGCTGACGCAGCGCTTCGAAGACCGGCGGCAGCGGCACGCGTGGGACCGCGCGGAGGATCTGCCGGCGGCGGCGGTCCTGGCGGCGGCGCGGGCGTATCCGAGACTCCGTTTCATTCTCAGCAACTGGGCCGGGCTCGACGGCGCGAAGTTGGCCGAGGCGGGCCTGCGCGGTCGCGTGCTGATCGACTTCGCGCGGCTGCAGGTCGTGTTCCGCGAGGACGTGTCGAAGCTGGTCGCCGCGCTCGGGCCGGAGGCGGTCGCGTTCGGGTCGCACCTGCCCTTCGACTACGCCGGCGGTTCCTTGGTTAAGCTCGAAAACCTCGACGGCCGGCCGGCGGAGGAGCGCGAATCGATCGCGTGGCGCAACGCCGTGCGGTTCCTCGGACTCGATGAAAAACGCTGACAACCGGCGGCGGGGCCGCGCGGCGACAATGGCGGCGCTCGTGCTCGCGGCCCTGGGCCTCGGCGGGGCAACGGCCGGCGGCGCCACGCGCGATCTTGGCGGCGGTTTCCGCGACCACGGCGTGGCGACGCCGCTGAGCCAGCATCGCGGCATGGTGGCGACCGCCGACGGCGCCGGGCGCGACGTGATGCTCGTGTGGCTCTACGACCACCGCGGCGGCTACGCCCTGCTGATGATCGATGCGGAGACCGGCGCGACGCGGCAGATTGCCACGCCGTATCCGTGGGCCGGCGACGGGCCGTTCGCCTCGCTGCTGTCGTCGCGCAACCGCTACTACACCCACTTCGGCAGCCATTTCAGCGAGTTCGATCCGGCGCGGGGTGAGTTCACTTTCCACGCGAAGACGGCGCCGCAGATGGCGATGAGCCTCACCGAGGCGGACGACGGGACGATCTGGTCGGCGACTTATCCGAACTCGGGCCTCGCGGCCTTCGATCCGGTTGCGCGCCGCTTCACGGAGCTGAAATCCATCAACACCGAAAACTGGCGCCAGTATCCGCGGGGCATCGCGACAGACGACGCCGGCTGGGTCTATGTGACGATCGGCACGGCGTCGGGGCAGATCGTCGCGCACGAGCCGCGCACCGGCACCACGCGCGCGCTGCTGGCGAGAGAGGAGCGCCGGCAGGGCTCGGCTACGGTGGTGCGGGACCGAAACGGCAAAGTCTACGCGCAGGCCCGCGGCGGCGCCGCGGACGGCTGGCTCGAACTCCACGCCGGCGCGGCGAAGCGGCTCGATGTGGCGCCGACGGTGCGGGCGAAGCCCTTTGTGGCGGGCAGTCAGGGGCTGTTTCATGCGCGTTTTCCGAGCGGGCGCATCGCCGTGGAGTGCGACACGGTGGAGCGTCGGCTCACGACCGAGGACCCCCGGACCAAGGCGCGGCGCACGGTGCGGTTCGACTACGCCAGCGACGGCGCGCACGTGATTGCGCTCGCGGTCGCACCCGACGGCGGGATCGCCGGCGGCACCGCGTTTCCGATGCGGATGTTTCGTTACGATCCGACCGGCGACACGTGGACGAACTGGCCCGGGCACGGGCAGTTCAACACGGTCGCGCGTCACGGCGACCGCTTCTTCGTCGGCGGCTATCCGCACGGGTTTCTCCTCGAGTGGGACGCGGCGGCACCGTGGCAGCGGACCGAGAAAGCCGCGGCGGCCGGCAACCCGCGCTACCTCACGGAGTGCGAGCCGACGATCAACCGGCCGCACGATCTCATCGGACTGCCGGACGGGCGGACCGTGGTGCTCGTGGGAACGCCGGGCTATGGTTTGACCGGCGGGGGGCTGTTGCTCTGGGATCGCGAACGCGGCAGTGGCACGGTGCTGACGCATCGGGAACTGTTGCCCGAACTCTCGACGATGAGCCTCGTCGCCGTGGACGCGGCCACGTTTCTGGGCGGCACGACCACCGGAGCGGGGACGGGCGGCGAGACGAAGGCGAAGCAGGCCGAACTTTACCTCTTCGACGTCGCAGCCAGGCGCATCACGTGGCACGCGCCAATGTTTCCCGGTGCGCAGACTTACACGGACCTGGCGACGGGGCCGCGCGGCGTGATCTACGGCATCGTCGATCGCACGACCTTTTTCGTTTTCGACCCGCGGACCAAGACGGTCGTGCACCGGACGGAACTGCCGAAGTCGAGCGGCGGCGTCGTGACGGGGCAGGGGCCGCGGGCGCTGCTCGACGCGGGCAACGGCGAGGTGGTGGTCCTGTGCGCGAAGGGCATCGGGCGCATCGCGCCGGGCGACTTCGCGTTCACGTGGCTGGCGGACTCACCGGTCACGATCACGGCGGGCGGCGACGTGAAGGCGGGCCGCGTGTATTTCGCGGGTGGCTCGCACGTCTACAGTTTCGGCCTGCCGGCAAATTGAACCAACGCCGCCGCGGCGGCGCGGGCGCGGCTCAAGGCACGAGCAGTCGCGTGATCGCCGCGGTGAAAAGTTCCTCCGCCTCCGGCCCGGAGAAGGCTACGCTCGCCTCGTAACCGCCGCGGCCCAACTCGTCGCGCGTCGGCACATACCAGGCGCCGTCGTCGCCGTAGGCAGCCACCGCGACGGCGCGGCGTGGATGCTGGGAGCGCGCATGGAGTTGATACTCGACGAACATCTCGCCGGGCAGATGCAGCAGGTCGACGTCGTTGAGCCGGAGTCGGCTCAACGGCAGCGGCCGGCCGGTGGCGGCGCGCTCCAGCCAGGCGAGCCGATACGCGGCGAGCGTGCGGTCCACGGCCGGCCGCGCGGGGTCGGCGAGAACGGCGTGCAGCGTGCGCTCGTCGGGCGCCGGCGGAGCAGGCGGCAAGACCGCATCGCTGCGCCAGTCGACCTGCACAAGGGGCTGGGGCACGAGCGAGGCTTCGGCGTCGACGAGCGCGCGGTGCAGGCGCCCGGTGAGCGCGATCCGCGCGGCGGGTGAACCGTCGTTGTATTTGCCGGCGGAGAGATTGCCGGCGCAGCCGGTGAAATAGAGATGCGTGCAGTGCGGGTCGGCCGCTTGGCGGCGCTTGCGCACCAGACCGCAGAAATCGGCGGTCACGCGGCCGTCGCGGTAGAAGCTCATCGGGTGCACCGCGTAGTAGTGAGAGGCGAGGACGCGCTGCGGCCCGTCGTAGAACGCCACCGTCTGCAGTTCGGGATCGACGAGGCCTTCGGGCAAAGCGCGGAGCGCGGGATCGGCGCAGGCGCTGAAGCGCATCGCGCGCACGCGGCCGGCGGCATCGCGGTCGACGCGACGGTTGGAGGCGACTTCCGCGACGCGCGCGACGCCGTGCGCGACGTGCGTGACGCGGCGCGGCGAGCGCAGCGCGAGCGTGGCGGCCCGGGCGACGCGCTCGATGCAGGCCGCGAAGAACGCGGGCTCGTAAATCGGCGGGAGTTCGGCGTGGCGTGCGACGAGGGCGTGGGCGGCGGGGCAGACGAAGGGGGTATTGTGCGGGTGGACGCAGTGGACGGCGACGCGGTCGGGCGTGGTGCCGGCGGCGCGGGCGAGGGCATCGACCCACACGCGGTGCGCGTCGTTCATCAGCGCGGCCCAGTCCAGCACGCAGACGACGATGGGGGCGCCGGCGCCGAGCAGGACATAGCCGATCGCCTGGA
>JBILLY010000442.1:0-4678 GCA_044375835.1 Opitutaceae bacterium | reverse complement strand
CCGGCATCGTCACCCACGCGCCCGCCGGCTCACCGTCCACCTCCGCGAGGTAGATCAGCTCCGGCACGAGCAACACCTGATAACGCCGGTAAAGCGCGTAGAATTCCGCCGCACTCACCGGCACGTGCCCCCAGTTCTCCCGCCACGAGTCCGCAAATACCGTCTCCAGGTGCCGCGCCTCGTGCTCCAACCGCCCCAGGTCCAGCGTCCGCACCCGCACGCCGCCGCGCTCCTCCAGTTGCGCCGCCGCCCGCGCCAGCCGCTCGGTGCGCGCCGGCACTTCGTCGTCCCAGTGCATCCGATACACCCGCAGGTCGCGGCATCGCCCGTAGCCGGCCGCCTCCAGCAACCCGCGGTAGTGCGGCGGCGTCCACGTCATCCCCACCATCGGCTGCAAACCGAAACCGTCCAGCAGCACGCCCGCCTCCTCCTGGATGTTGAAGTTCGCCGGCCCGCGCGCGATCGCCAGGCCGCGCGCCCGCAGCCACGCCTCCGCCGTCGCGAGCAGCGCCCGCGCCGCCTCCGCGTCGTCCTCGCACTCGAAGAAGCCGAAAAAGCCCGCGCCGTCGCCGTTGGCCCGCAGGTGCGTTTCGTTGCGAAACGCACCGATCCGCCCGACCGCCCGCCCGTCGCGCCGCGCCACCCACAGCGCGCCCGCGCTGCCCGCCCGGAAGAAGTCCCCGCGCGCCGGATCGAGCGCCCGCCGTTGGTCCGCGATCAAGGGCGGCACCCACGCCGCTTGCCCCGCGTGCAGCCGCCACGGCAGCCGGATAAACTCCGTCCGACCGCGGCTGGTTTCGACACTCTCGATCACGATCACGCCGGATGCTGTGCGCCGCCCGGCCGCGCTGTCGAGGGCCGCCTCGCCCGGCCGCCAAACGGTTCGACAAACCCCGGCGCCGGCCCTGAATTCCCCCGCCCATGTCCTCGCCCGTCCCACTCGCGTCCCCGCCCGCCGCACCCCGCCCGCCGCGCGACGAGTTCACCGCGCTGCGCGACCTCGAGGCGCAGAAGGCCTGGCTCGCGACCCGCGGTATTCCCAATCCGTATTTCCCCGTCCACACCGGCACCGCCGGCGCCCACACCGCGATCGACGGCCGCGACCTGCTCAATTTTTCCAGCTACAACTACCTCGGCCTCGCCGGTTCCCCTGCCGTCAACGCCGCCGCCAAGGCCGCCATCGACCGCTACGGAACCACCGTCTCCGCCAGCCGGATCGTCTCCGGCGAGCGGCCGCTCCACCGCGATCTCGAATCGGCTCTCGCCGCCTTCACCGGCACCGCGGACGCCCTCGTCTTCGTCAGCGGCCACGGCACCAACCTGACCGCCATCCCCGACCTCGTCGGCCCGGGCGACGTCGTCTTCCACGACGCCGCGATCCACAACTCCGCCCTGCTCGGCGCCCGCCTCTCCGGCGCCCGCCGCGTCCCCTTCCCGCACAACTCCGCCGCTAAACTGGAAACGCTGCTCACCCGCCACCGCGCCTCCGGTCGCCGTGCCCTGATCTTGGTCGAGGGCGTCTACAGCATGGACGGCGACCCAAGCGACCTGCCCGCCTTTGTCGCCCTGAAACACCGCTTCGAAGCCCGCCTCATGGTCGACGAGGCCCACTCCCTCGGCGTGCTCGGCGCCACCGGCCGCGGCGCCCGCGAACACTTCGGTCTCGCCGCCGCCGACGTCGACGTGTGGATGGGCACCCTGAGCAAAGTCTTCGCCAGTTGCGGCGGTTTTCTCGCCGGCTCGCGCGCGCTGATCGAGCCGCTCCGCTATTTCAATCCCGGCTTCATGTTCAGCGTCGGCCTGCCGCCGCCCGCCGCCGCCGCCGCCCTCGCCGCCCTCCTTCAGTTGCAAAACGAGCCGTGGCGCGCCGGCCAAGTCCGCGCGCGCGCCGAACTGTTTCGCACCCTCGCCCGCACCCGCGGCTGGGCCATCGGGCCGAGCCGCGATTCCGCCATCGTGCCGCTCCTCATCGGCGACTCCGAACGCGCCCTCCGCCTCTCCGCCGAACTCCGCGCCGACGGCGTCAATGTGCAGCCCATCGTCTACCCCGGCGTGCCCCATCGCCAGGCCCGCCTCCGTTTCTTTTTCTGCTGCGACCACTCGGAGGACGAGATCCGCCGCACCGCCGACCTCGTCGCCGCCTGCCTCGCCCGCCTCTGAGCGGCGTCCCCCTCCGTGCCCGCCGATTCCCTTGTCGCCCTAAGCTTGCTCGCCGCCGTCGCCGCGCTCGCCGTCGCGTCGCTGGCCGGCGCACGTCCTGCCGAGTCGGCGCGCGTCGCCCGCGAGGGCGGCACGGCCTTCCTCCCTGCGGCGCTCATGCACCGCGCCTACGCGCTCGCCGCCCCGCTCGTCGCGCTCTGCGTGCGCGTCCGCGTCGGCGCCGCCTCGCTCTCGTGGCTCTCGCTCGCCCTCGGCCTCGCCGCCGGCCTCGCCCTCGGCCTCGGCCGGCCCGGCACCGCCGCCGTGCTGCTCGCCCTCAGCGGCCTCGGCGACCTGCTCGACGGCGCCGTCGCCCGCGCCACCGGCACCGCGTCGCCGCAGGGCGCCGCCCTCGATTCCGCCCTCGACCGCTATGTCGAGTTTGCGCTCCACGCCGGCCTGCTCGCCGCCTTCCGCGCGCACCTCGTGCTCCAGTTGCTCGTCCTCGCGTCGCTCTTCGGCTCGATGCTGGTCACCTACTCCACCGCCAAAGCCGAGGCGCTGCGTGTCGCCCCGCCGCGCGGCTGGATGAAGCGCGCCGAGCGCCTCGTCTGGCTCGGCGCCGGCCTCGTCGCCGCCGCCTTGGCGCCCCTCGCCAGAATCAACGCCGCGCTCCCGCTCGCCGCCGCCGTCGCGGTGATCGCCGTCTTCGCCAACCTCTCCGCCGCTCTCCGCCTGCGCGCTCTCGCCCGCACCGCCGCCGGAGCACAAGATACCCGATGAACGACTCGCCCGCCCCGGACACGTTCTTCCACCGCGACGACGACGAACCGCACCGCGCCCGGCGCCGCCGCATCCTCGCGTTTCACCCGGAAGTCCGGACTTGTTTCGGCCGCAATCCGTGGACCGCCGCGGTCATGCTCGGTGTGCTCGCGCTCCAGACCTTGCTCGCCGTCGTCTTCGGCCAGCTCGGCCTCGCCGCCTGGCCATGGAGCCTGCTGGTCGCCTTCGGCGTCGGCGCCTTCGCGAATCATTGCATGTATGTCGTGGTCCACGAGGCCTGCCACCACCTCGTGTTCGGCCACCGCACGCTCAACCGCCTCGTGGCGCTCTGCGCGGATTTGCCGAATCTCTTTCCCGGGGCGGCCGGGTTCAGCATCTACCACCTCCTGCATCACACCCATCAGGGCGATCACGGAACCGACGGCGACTTGCCGAGCCGCTGGGAAGCACGCCTCGTCGGCAATCGCTGGTGGGCCAAAACCCTTTGGCTCGCCCTGATGCCGGTTGTGCTCGCGCTGCGCCCGTCCCGCATCGGCGTCGCGCGCATGCTCGATCGTTGGTGGCTCCTCAACGCCGGCCTCTGCCTGGGCTACGCCGCCGCATTGTTCCACGCGGCCGGCCCGGGCGCCCTGCTCTACCTGCTCCTTTCGTTCTTCTTCTCGATCGGACTGCACCCGCTCGGCGGTCGCTGGATCCAGGAGCACTACACGACCGACCGCACCCAGGAAACCGCCAGCTACTACGGTCCGGCCAATTGGCTCACCCTCAATGTCGGGTATCACAACGAGCATCACGATTTCCCTTCCGTGCCGTGGAACCGCCTGCCGCGCGTCCGCGCCCTCGCTCCCGAATTCTACGCGCTGCCCCGCATCGAGACGTCGTGGACAGCAGTGGTTCTGCGGTTCATTTTCGACCCGCGCTTCAGCCTTTGGTCCCGCGTCGTCCGCCCGCCCCATCCGCCTGGCTGACCACCGGGCCACGGCGCTGGGACCGGCCCGGCCCGCGCGCGTTGTGCGCTCAGATCCAGGCCAGCAGCTGACGCTCCATCGCCGCGAGTTGCACGTGCAGGTCGTTGCTCACGGCCACGCCGGACCGCTCGGCCGGATTCTTGAAATAGTTTCCCAGCCAACCCTGCACGCCGCGCGCGCCCTCGCGCCCCGCGAGATCGGTCAACAACGCGAGATCGAGCACCAGCGGCGCCGCCAACACCGAGTCGCGGCACTGGAAGTTCACCTTCAGCTCCATCCCGTAGCCGAGCCAACCGAAGAGCTGGATCGCATCCCACGCCTCCTTGTTGTCGCCCTTCGGCGGGTAATAATGGATGTGCACCTGGTGCTCCATGCCGGCGTAGAGCGCGGGATGTTTTTTCGCGTCGAGCAGGTCGTCGAGCACGCCCCCCTTGGTGATCTCCTTCGCGCGGAAGTTCTGCGGCTCGTCCAGCACGAGACCGTCGCGGTTGCCGAGGATGTTGGTGCTGAACCAGCCCTGCACGCCGAGCAGGCGCTTGCCGAGCGCCGCGCCGATCACCGTCTTCATCAGCGTCTGGCCGCTTTTCAGATCGGAGCCCGCGATCGGCAGGCCGCGCTCCTCCGCCAGAGCCACGATCGCCGGCGCCTCGAGCACGGGATTCGGCGTGCAGTTGACCACCGGGAAACCCGCCTCGAGCGCCGCCCACGCGTAGAGTTGCGACGGCGAGATTGCCGGATCGTCGCGCTCCAGCCCGGCGCGAAACGCCTCGATCGTCGCGTGCACCGCC
>JBILLY010000440.1:0-4701 GCA_044375835.1 Opitutaceae bacterium | reverse complement strand
CCGACCATGAAGACCTCGTAGAGCAGCTTCAGCAGGTCGGAAAAGTCTTTCTCGGAAGCACCCTTGCCGGCGATGGCTTCCTTCACCTTGTGGATGATTTCCTTCATCACGTGGCCGGGGCTCGCGATCACCAGCACCCCGGCGGCGACGCCGAGGATGACGACGAACTCCGACACGTGCAGCAGCACCATGGGATTGCCGCCGGCGATCATGAAACCGCCGAGGGTCGAAGCCATGACGATGGCCGCTCCGATGAGAATCAACATGAGAGGGAGAAGACCAACGGCTCGGCCGGCTCGGTCGCCCCGGGCGAGGCGGGCGACGGCAGCAGCGTGAGTTCCCACGGCGAACCCTGCGGCAGGAACGGGTGTTGTCCGGCGACCGCGCGGGCGCGGGCGCGGCGGCGGGGACGCCCCGGGGGCAGCGGAAACGGGATGACGACGGCGTCGGCGGAGTGCATCAGCGCTCCTTCATCCGCTGCAGCCAGGCCCGCAGACCGATGATGGTCTGGGCGTGGATCTGGCAGATGCGCGATTCGGTGAGACCGAAAACGGCGGCGATTTCGGCGAGGCGCATGTTTTCAAAATAATACATCGCGAGGATCTTCTTCGGTATATCGGGCAACTCCGCGATTCGTTGAGTGAGAAGTTGCAGGAGCTCGGCCTTTTCGAGGTTGTCGCGGCCGGTCTGGTCGGCCTCGTCGGCGAGCAGTTCGTGGAGCGAGGCCCCCTCGCCTTCCTCGCCGTCGGCGTTCTGGTCGATGGCGATGAACGAGACCGGTTTCGCTTCCTCGACCCACTTGGCGTATTCGGCCTCCGTGAGGCCGAGGTTGGAGCGGATCTCGGCGTCGGTGGCGGCGCGGCCGACCTGCTGCTCGACCTCGTTGATGGCGTTCTTGAGTTTGCGGGAGCGGGCGCGGGCGCGGCGCGGGCACCAGTCCATGCGACGGAGTTCGTCGAGGATGGCGCCGCGGATACGCATCGCGGCGTAGCTGGCGAAGGTGCTGCCCTGGTTGGGATCGAATTTGCGGACGGCGGCGATGAGACCGGTGACGCCGACGGAGTAGAGATCGTCGGCATCGACGTGCGCGGGCACGTTGAGCTTGATGCGGTCGACGACGTTGCGCACGAGGGGCAGGTAGCGCTCGATGAGATCCTTCTCATCGACGGAACCTGGGGACGAGACTCCCTGATACGCGCGCCAGGCGGCGGCGGGCGTGGCATCCATGCTAGGGAGGGGTGCGGTGGCGGTGTTCATGACTGCGGGTGGTTACTTGTTTTTCGCCGGGCCGTTGGCAGCGGCGGCGGCGCTCTTGGCTAAAATGGATTCGCGGATGCCGCGGATGAGGACCGTCCAGAACCAGCGGAACAGGATCGCGGAGACCAGGCAGCCGACCGACGCGTCGAGGAAGATGCGGTCGGGCTGATGGCCGGCGAAATAGCTGCAGGCAGCGGTGAGGACGAAGCCGGCGAAGCCGCCGACGAGAAAGATGAATTGCATGGCGCGGTCGAAGGTCAGGTGCCGTCGGGCAGGGTGCGGCGCACGATGGCGCCGGGGACGTCTTCCTCGCAGTCGCCGGTGAGCGAGGGACCGGTGGCGAGGAAGAGCGGCTCGATCTCCTCGTCGAAGAGGTAGTCCCACAGTTTGCCCCACTGCGGCACCTCATCGAGGTGGGAGAAGACAAGATGCGTGGCGCCGAGGTCGCGGCCGGCGGCATAGGCTTCGCGCAGCGAGGCGCGGTCGTAGGCGGCGTTGAGCACGAGGACCCGTTCGGCGATCTGTTCGCGGTCGAGGAAATCGGCGACGGCGCGGTGCTCGGCGGGCCGGCCGGGCGTCAGGCTCGGCAGGTCGAAGTAGACGAAGCCGCCGGGAACGGCGGGGCGCGTCTCGCAGGGAAAATGCGCGAGCGGCACACCCATCGCCTCGGCGAACACGGGCAGCGGCCCGAGGGAGTTGGGCCGGTCGAACTCGACGCTCACGACGTGCCCGAGGCGGCCGCGGCGGAAGACTTCCTGCGCGAGCCATTTGCAGAGCGCGGTGGTGCGGCCCACGCCGGCGGAGCCGAGGAAGGCGGCGCGTGTGAGGGAGGGCCGGGCGGCGCGCGTGTCGACCTGCGACCGGAGCAGGCGCGACGTCTCGGCGAGCGCGCGGTGCAGCGGCAGCGTGCTGAGTTCGTGCCAGTTGGCGCCCGATTGCAGGCGGTTGAGCGCGGTCTCCGTGATGCCGGAGCGCCGGAGCAGGCCGGCGAGACCGATCGAGTCGGGCAGCGGCGTGAGGCGCGAAGGCGCGGCGGGCCGCGGCGCGGTCTCCGGATCGGTGCCCGGCAAAGCGGGCTCGGTGGAGGCGGCGCGCAACGCGGACCTCACGGGCGCCGCGGGAGCGGCGGACGCAGGGACCGGGTCGACCTGGGCGACGACCTCGAGCCGCGGACCGGCGAAGAGGCGCTTGAGCCCGGTCTGCTCGACGGTCCGCACCGAGAGAACGCGGGCGGTCGGGCCGAGGCGTTCGCGGATGAGCGCGACGGCTTCCTCGGTGGACTTTACCGTGAACTTGTAGGCGCCGGGCGCGAGGGGTTGGCCGGAGGTGGACATGGTCAGGCGGCGGCTTTGAGCGGCACCTCGGCGCGCGCGACGTGGGCGGGCGCCGTGATGATGCCGGCGTTTTCAATTTCGGTGGCGGACGGCAGCTCCTGGTAGCAGAGGACCGTGGCGCGCGGGAACGAGGACTCGAAGAAGCGCTTGAGCGGCAGACGGATTTCGGCGGAGACGACGAGCACGGCGGGCTGGCCCTGCTGGATCATGTCGTTCGTGTGCTTGCTGATCTGCTCGAGCAGGTGGCGGCCGGTGGCGGGATCGAGCGCGAGGCCGACCTCCGTGGGCGAGCGGTGGACCTTGCCGGCGAGCCACTGCTCGAGGCGCGGGTCGAGCGTGACGGCGCGCACGACGCCGGGGCGGAGTTCGTATTCGGGCACGAAATACAGGCCGAGGCGGCGGCGGACGAGTTCGCTGAGGTCGTCCGGGTTCTTGGAGAGCGCGGCGAAATCGGCGATGCCCTCGAGGATGAGCGGCAGGTTGATGATCGAGACGTTCTCGCGCAGCAGATTCTGGAAGACCCGCTGGATGATGCCGAGGGTGACGAGATCGGGCAGGAGCTCAGCGACGAGCGCGGGCTGCGTCTGCTTGAGATGATCGACGATGGCCTGGACCTCCTGGCGGCCGAGCAGGTGGTGGGCGTTGGACTTGAGCGTCTCGCTGAGGTGGGTGATGAGCACCGAGGCGGGATCGACGACGGTGAAGCCGTTGATCTCGGCGGTCTTTTTCTCGGCCTCGTCGATCCAGGTGGCGTCGAGATTGAAGACCGGCTCGCGCGTGGGGACGCCTTTGAGGCGGACCTTGGAGCCGGAGACGTTCATGGCGAGCCAGCGACCGGGCAGCAGGGAGCCGCGGGCGACGGGCTTGCCGCGCAGGAGGAAACGGTAGTCGTTGGGCTCGAGTTCGAGGTTGTCGCGGACGGAGACGGGCGGGACGACGATGCCCTTTTCGCGGGCGAGAGCCTTGCGCACGCCCGTGACCCGGGAGAGCAACTCGCCGCCCGATTTGGCGTCGGCGAGACCGAGGAGGCCGTAGCCGATCTCGATGGCGAAGACATCCAGCTCGATGAGCTTGCGGACCTCCTCGGTGGAGCCGGGCGCAGGGCCGGCGGGCGCGGCCGCGGGCGCGGGATCGCCGGGCTTGCCACCCTTGGCGGCGGGTTTGGCGCCGGCCGGCGCCGCGACATCGGAGGCCGCCGCACCGCCGCGGGCGCGCTCCTGCTCCTCGAGAATCCGGGCGAGGAAGGCGGCGAGGCCGCCGAGCACGAGGAACGGAATCATCGGCATGCCGGGCATGAGGCCGAAGCTCGCCAGCATCGCCGCGGAGATCTTCATCGCGCGGGGATACTTGAACAGCTGGCCGGCGACCTGGGCGCCGACGTTCTGGTTGTCGGAAGCGCGGGTGACGAGGATACCGGCGCCGACGGAGAGGATGAGGGCGGGGATCTGGGAGACGAGGCCGTCACCGATCGAGAGGAGCGTGAACTTCTGCAGCGATTCGCCGAGGGACATGCCCATCTGGAGGACGCCGATGGCGAAGCCGCCGACGATGTTGACGAGGGTGATGATGATGCCGGCGATGGCGTCGCCGCGGACGAACTTGGAGGCGCCGTCCATCGCGCCGTAGAAATCGGCCTCTTTCTGGACCTTGAGGCGGCGGGCGGTGGCGGTGGCCTCGTCGATGATGCCGGCGTTGAGCTCGGCATCGATGGCCATCTGTTTGCCGGGCAGCGCGTCGAGGGTGAACCGGGCGCTGACCTCGGCGATGCGGCCGGCGCCCTTGGTGATGACGACGAAATTGATGACGACGAGGATCAGGAAGACCACCGCGCCGACGATGTAGTTGCCCTGGATGACGAAGTGGCCGAAGGCCTCGATGACCTGGCCGGCGTAGCCGTGGACGAGGACCTGCCGGGTCGTGCTGATGTTGAGCGCGAGGCGGAAGAGCGTGAGCGCGAGCAGGAGGGTCGGGAAACTGGAGAGTTCGGGCGGCTCCTTGACGTAGACGACGGCGAGCAGGACGAGGAGCGAGAGGCCGAGATTGAGGGCGAG
The DNA here is from genome assembly GCA_044375835.1 of Opitutaceae bacterium. Lineage (GTDB taxonomy): Bacteria > Verrucomicrobiota > Verrucomicrobiia > Opitutales > Opitutaceae > ER46. Next base: position 59 of record JBILLY010000440.1, on the reverse strand, counting down.
CAGCACGTCGAGCAGCACCGCCGGGATCGGCATGATCAGCAGCAGGACCGTGACGAAGA
>JBILLY010000439.1:0-4705 GCA_044375835.1 Opitutaceae bacterium | reverse complement strand
TGGCGCGCGCAGGCGCGCGGTTCCGTGGCCTCGGCGCGGCATTTTCTTTTCCGCGTCGCGCGCAACCTCGCCCTCGACCTCGTGCGCCGCGATCACCGCGCGCCCGTGCGGGCCGCCGGCGATCTCGCCGCGCTCGACGCCGCGGACGAGGCGCCGTCCGCCCGCGCCGCCGCCGAGACGGCCGAGCGCGTCGCCCTGCTCGCCGACGCGCTCGACGCGCTCTCGCCCCGCCACCGCGAGGTCGTGATCCTGTGCAAGCTGCAGGCGCGCTCGCACCGCGAGGCCGCCACGCTCCTCGGCATTTCCGAGAAGACCGTCGCCGAGCACCTTTACCGCGCCGTCCATCGCCTCGGCGAGGAGTTGCAGCGGCGGGGCGTGGAGTCCTTCGGCCGATGAACGATCTCCCGCCATCACCGCGCCCCGCGCCGGCCGACACCGCGCTCGACGCCCTCGCCTGGGCTGGCTCCGCGGGCGTCGGCGCCGCGGTTGTGCGCGCGGCCCGCGCGCGCCGGCGGCAGCGCCTCGTGCGCCGCACCCTCGGCGCAGTCTCGATCGTCGCCGTGCTGGCCGTCGGCGTCTTTGCCCTGCGCCCGCGCGAGTCGTCGCCCCCGGCTCGGTCGTCCGTCGTCACGCGCGGCGTCGAGACGCGCACGCTGGCCGATGGCTCCGTGGTCGAGCTGCGCGCCGGGGCCGCGCTCGACGTCGAGTTTTCCGCCGGCGAGCGACGCGTCATGCTGCGCGCGGGCGAGGCGCATTTCGCCGTGCGGAAGGACGCTGCGCGCCCGTTTGTCGTCGTCGCCTCCGGCGTGCAGGTGCGCGCCGTCGGCACCGCCTTTGCCGTCGATCTCGGAGCGAGCGCGGTCGAGGTGATCGTCACCGAAGGCACGGTGGCCGTCGCGCCCGCCGAGTCCGCTGCGCCGCCGGCCCTCGTGGATGCGGGCCGCCTCGCGGTCGTCGCGCTCGCCGCCACCGCCGCCCCGCAGGTCACTGCCGTCCCCGCGGCCGATCTCGCCGCGCGCCTCGCGTGGCGCGTGCCGCTGCTCGAGTTCAACGGCACTGCGCTCGCCGAGGCCGTCGCGCTCTTCAACCGCCACGCCGCCGCCCCGCTCGCGCTCGATCCGGCGCTCGGCGCCCTCCGCCTCAGCGGCACGATCCGCGCCGACGACACCGACACGCTGCTGCTGCTCCTGCGCAACGAATTCGGCCTCGTCGCCACGCGTCGCGCCGACGGCGGCCTCGCGATCCGCCGCCCGTAGCCCGCGTTTTTTTGGTCCGCGATCTAGGAATTCACCGCGCGCCGTTCGTCCTTCCTTGGGATGACCTTCCCCAAGCCGATTCTGCTTTTCGCTGTCTTGCTGTCCGTCCTCCCCGCGCTGCGCGCCGCCGAGTCCGCCGCGCGCCGCTTCGACGTGCCGGCCGACGCCGCGGTCAAGACCCTGCGCCAGTTTTCCGAGCAGGCCGGCGTCCCGGTCGTGTTCGGCACCGAGACCGCCGCTCAGGTCCGCACCAACGCCGTGCAGGGCACTTTCCCGGCCACGGTCGCGCTCGAGCGGATGCTCGCCGGCACCGGCCTCGTCGCCACCGCCAACGAGCGGACCGGCGCCCTCACCGTCGCCCGCGCGCCCGCCCCTTCTTCCCCGTCCGGCCCAAACGCCCCAAGGGCGGCGCCGACCACGGCCGCCGCCCCGACGACGCCCGGCCCCGCGAGTGACACGGCGCTCGTGCTCAGCCCCTTCGAGGTCACCGAGGAGGCCGACAAGAGCTACGGCGCGCTGAACTCCAACTCGATCACGCGCTTCAAGGTCGAACTCGACAAGATGCCCGTCTCCGCCGACGTGCTGAACGAAGCCTTCATGAACGATGTCGGCGCCTGGGACATCGACAACATGCTCCGCGAATACTCCGCCGGCGCCGGCACGCTCGACGGCGGCGGTGCGGCGACCGGGGTGAACAATCCGCTGGATCGATTCGACACCAACATGTCGCTGCGCGGCATGGGCGCGCCGACGGTGCAGCGCGATGCGTTCCTGCCCGCGCGAGCCGCGGCCACGAGCATGGGCTTCACGACCAACTACGACATCGAGCGCGTCGAAGTGATCAACGGCCCGCAGTCGCTGCTCTACGGATTCTCCGGCGCCGGCGGCGCGATCAACCTCGTCTCGAAGCAGGCCCGGTTCGGCCGGCCCGCGCACGGCTCCTTCCGTTTTCAGGTCGACCAACACGGCCACAAACAGGGCCTGCTCGACTTCGCCGCCGCGCGGAAAAATCTCGCGCTCCGCTTTGTCGCGACGCGCCAGCAGCTCGGCAATCGCCGCGTCTTCATCAACGGCGACCTCGACGGCCTCTACGGGCAGATCGCGTGGCGGCCGTTCCAGCACACGACCGTGCGTTTCTCCGAGGGCTACACGAACTACCTCCGGCTCTACCAAAACCTCACCACGCTCACCGCGCAGAGCACCGCCAACGATGCGCGCAACGGCCTCAGCCTCCGCTATCTGCTCGCGACGAATCAGATTTCCGCCGCGGCCAACGGCGGTGCCAGCGGCGCCGGTGTGATCGGCAACGGCACGCTCACCTGGGACAACGTCGACTCCACCGCGGGCCGCGCGCTCTCCGACTACACCCGCGCCCACATCCACGGCCTCACCGTCGACTCCGTCTGGAGTCGGAGTTTTTCCACCCAGATCGCCGCGGGCTACGCCAACAACAGGGCCAGCCGCTACTCCAACGGCCTCGCCCAATTCGTCGCGCCCAATGTCGCCGCCAATCCCACGGGCACCTGGGCCGTCGCCCCGAGCGCCGTCGACATCGTCGGCCACACGCGGGCGCGGGCATTTCGGATTTCCGGCGTGCACACCGGCGCATTCTTCGCCGGCCGCGCCCAAAGCCAGACCGCGTTCGGCGCCGACTACAGCAGCACCGTCTTCAATCGCGTTTTCCGCGGCTATGCGCGTGCCGATGCCAACGGAAACCCGATCGTGAATCCCAGCCCGACCGCGGCCGCGAACGGCTTCACGCTCCTCGCCCGCACTTACACCGCTTTGCGCGACGGCCCGATCCGCGACGTCAACGTGTTCGAGCCCGGCGCGAAATACATCACGGTCGACGGCGTCCGCTATGTCGAAGTCGGCACCAACGAACCGGTGCCGAGTCTCATTTCCGCCGCGAATCCGCTCGGCCTCACCGGTCGCGGCACCAATGGCCGCAACAACAACGACACCGAGATCAAGGGTCTCTATGCGGCCAACTTCATCACCTGGCTCGACGGCCGCCTCACCACGCTCGCGGGTCTGCGCGCCGGCGAGTTGCGCGCGATCCGCGACGATTTCGGCACGCCCGCCCAGCCCAGCTTCCGCAGTCTCGCGCGCACCAAGGCCGTGAGCTTCAACGCCGGCGTGAACTACGCGTTGCGCGACTGGTTGCGGCCCTACCTGAGCCTTTCCGATTCGTTGTCGCCCTCCGCCTCCGTCCGCACCGATCCCTACGGCGAGCCGCAGGGCAACTCCCGCGGCACCGGCGGCGAGGTCGGCGTGAAGTTCACCAATGCCGACAAGACCGTCTCCGGCTCGGCGTCGTGGTTTCTCGCCCGGTCGCCGCGCGAACAAACCGCGATCAACGGCACGCTCACCGGCCTCATCAATCCGGATGGCCTCAACGGCGAGCACCTCAATCCCGGCAACGACATCACCGTCGCGCGTCGCTCCAGCGGCGTGCAACTCGCCGCCACCGCGGTGGTGCGCGACAACTGGCGCCTCCGCCTCTCCGCCTCGCATTTCAACAGCGTGATCGAGACGAACAAGAGTTACGCCCAGCTCTACAACGACCAGTTCCACGCCGATGCGCAGGGCCAGGTCACCTACCGCGATCGCACGCCGGTCTACGTGAGCTCGACCGCCACGCAGGTGCTCGCCGCCGGTGCGCCCGGCGCCGTGCCGCTCACGCTCGCGATGATGAACTCGCCGTCCAACCGCTACTACGCCAATCCCGCGGCGGAGTCCGCCCGCATCAATCCCGCGTCCGCCGTCGCCACCGTGCTCCGCACGATCGATCCGGTCCGCGGCCCGATCCTCACCGGCGCCACCGGCCTGCCGATCTCCGCGCTCCAGATCGCGCCGCTCGCCGACGCTCGGCCGGTCGGCACCGTCGTCGTCGCCAAGGCCGGCGATCTCGCGGCGGGAAATCCCAAATACAGCGCCAATTTCACCGGCATCTACACGTTCACTTCCGGCTGGCTCCGCGGCGTGCGCCTCGGCGGGACCGCCTCGAAATCGTGGACGGTCACTTCCTATCGTTACTACGAGGGCGGCGTGGCCGCCGGCCGCCCGCGGCTCACGTTCTACATGCCGCGCCCGGTGCGGTTCGACGCGATCCTCGGCTACCAGCGCAAACTCGGCCGCTACTCGCTCTCGACGCAGCTCAACGTGAACAACCTCTTCAACCGCTACGACGTCGTCCTGCTCCCGAGCGCCACCACGGGCTACAGCGGCGCGCGGGGCAGCGGCATCACCGCGACGTTCAACGCCGAGCCGCGGCTTGCGGTGTGGTCGGTCACCGTGGGATTCTGAGCGCGCAAACGACGCAACCCCGCGGTCGTTTTCCACCCCCAATCATGAGCCTCTCCTCGCTCCCTGTTTCGCGCCGACTTGTTTTTGCCGGCACCGTGGCGCTCGCCGGTTGCCCGCTGGCCGCCGCGCAATCCGCCCCG
>JBILLY010000438.1:0-4711 GCA_044375835.1 Opitutaceae bacterium | reverse complement strand
GCCGTCGGCCGCCCGGCTGCACGAGAAGAGCGCGACCCCCAGGGTCGCCGCCAAAAGGAGCGCCGACGCCCGCGGCCCCCTCACAGTCCGAGGATCGCCTTCAGCAACGCGGCGACCAAGGAGACCGGATTTCCGCCGCCACCGCTGCTGCCGCTCGGCGGTCCGCCGGGCTGCCCGCTGCCTGAAGCCCCGCCTTGGCTGCTGCTTTGGCTGCCCGATTGGCCGCCCTGCTGGCTCGATTGGCCGCTCTGGCCGGAAGAACTGTTCTGTTGGCCCCCGGATTGCCCGGATTGCTGGCCACGCTGGTTGGAGGCAACCTGACGCTGACCGCGCTGCCCTCCGGGCGAGGCTTGTTGCCCTCCCGCGGATTCGCCGCTCTCGCCGGCCTCGCTGCCGCCGGACTCGGAACCCGCACCGCCCGCGCGGCTACCGGACTTGCCCGCCGTGCGGCCGTCGGCTCCATCCGCGCCCGCGCCGCCGCCTTTGCCGTCGGTCTTGCCGAAAGGATTTGGATCCTCGCCGTTGGGCACGCCATCTCCGTCCGCATCCGGATCCTGGCCGTTCGGGATCCCGTCTCCGTCCATGTCCGGATCGCTCGCATTCGGAATGCCGTCTCCATCCAGATCGCCATTGGGTCCGTCGCGGCCGTTGCCGGTGCGCGCGGGGCCGCCGCGGATCTTGTCGTCCATGCTGCCGAATCCGTAGTCGTCCTGGCCGTTCGGCACGCCGTCGCCGTCGGCATCGGGATCCTGCGCGTTGGGGATCCCGTCTCCGTCCATGTCGTCGTCCTTGGCGTTGGGAATCCCGTCACCGTCCAAATCACCGTCCGGCCCGCTTTTTCCATCGGCCGAGATCCGCCCCATGGCCTCCGTGCCGCCCCCGCCCCCACCGTCGCCGCGCCGGCCAAACGCGCCCGAAAAAGTGAACCGCACGAAATCAACCTGGCTCGTGGAGAGCGTGGCGCGGTTCCGGATCGCGGCATCGCGCACCGCCTCCATGTCCCATTTCTTTTTCCGCGCGTCCTCGCGGTCCGGCAGGGGGCCGAAGAGACACGTGAGATTTTCGTGGCGGTAGCGCACATACCAACCCTCGTCGCTCGGCCCGAGGCCGGTGGCGACGATCCCGGCGTATTTTTTCCGGAAATCTTCGCCCGTCAGGTTCCAGAAGTCGTCGATCGCATCGACCGGATAAATGATGGTCGTCGCCCGCAGGGCCCCGGCAAAGGCGAGCCAAGCCAACACACACGCGAAACGGAGCAGGAATCGTTGCATGGTGGAAATCAGAGTCCGGCCGGAATGGGACGACCTTTTTCCGCGCGATTCGGACCGCCGGCTTGGCCGGAGGCCTTCCCGCCCGTGCCGGTGCCCTTCTCGTAGTTCTGGGTGTTCGCCGACGCCGGGACCTGTCCGGTCGAAGCGCCCGCACCGGCAGTCGGGTTCGGAATGCGCATCGCGGCGTCGCCGATCACGACCGGTTTGGGGCGATCCCCGAGGCCGTCACCGCCTTGGCCCGGGGTGCCCTCGCCGCCGAGACTTCCCACCTGGGTGCCCTGCGGTTGCCCGCCTTGCTGGCCCGCGGCCGGCGAATTGGCACCGTCGGCACCGCCTTGGCCGGGATTCGGCAAACCCGCGGCTTGCGTGCCCGCACCGGCGCCTTGAGCCGGCGGAGGAAGACCGAGCCCGCCCGCGCCCGTGCCCGCCCCGGACTGGCCCGGCAACGGCAGCCCGACGCCGGGCAACGGTGGCGGCGTCACCTTGATCGACGGTCCGCCCTGCCCTTCTTCGTTCCCGCCGCCCTTGCCGCCGGCACCGCCGCCGACTTTGCCGTTGCGCGGGGCATTCTCGTCGCCCGGCAATTCGAAATCCCCGATCATCCCATACTCCGATTTCTTCTCGGCCGGCTGGTTGGAACCGTCGAGCAAAGTCGGGTCGGGCAGGACTTTGCCGGCCGGGGTGCCGCGCGCGGCGGCGGACGGACGGCTTGCCTGCGCCGCCTTCGCGGCCGAATCGCGGGGCGTGTCGGCCGCGAGCAGGTCCGCCGGCAATGTGGAACACACGAGCAGCGAGCAAACAGCGACGCGCGCTGGGAGACGGGGTTTCATGGGGAAGGAAGGCTCAGCTGCGGTCGGACGACACGTTGCACACCACCGTCACCGTCGGCGGCGGCGTCCCGTTGCGCACCTGCAGCAGCATGTGCACGTCGCGGTAGCCCTTGCGCCGTCCGATCACCTCGTAGTCGCCGGGCAGAATCTTGATCGTCAGCGTATCCTCGATCATCTGCGGCGGCCGGAAGTTCGAAATGGAGACGTGCGTCTTGCCGTCGGACTTGAAGGTGACGTCGACCGGCTGGTTTTGGGTCATCAGCATCTGGTGCAACTGCTGCACGCGGTCGCTGTTCGTGAGGTAGGACGGCTTGACCGCCATCGCCTCGTTGAAGCGCCGGATCGCCGCCTGGAACTCGGCCTTGTTCGCGAGTTGCTCGGCCGCTTCGATGTATTTTTCGTATTGGAGGAGCGCCCGGATCACGGTGCCGACGCGCGTGTAGCCTTCCTTCGCCTCGGCCTGATCGGGCTCGAGTTGCAGCGTCTCGTTGTAGGCGTCGCGGGCTTCGCGCCATTGGTAAGCCTTTTCGTAGGCGAAGCCCTTCGCCAAGGCCTTCTGCACCGACTCGCGGTGGGCGTTCTCCCGCGACGATTTCAACAGCGCCTGCACATCCGGCTTCTGCGGGTAAACCTTGAGCGCGTTCTGCAGCTCGGCGATCGCCTTGGCCCAGTCTTTGGCCGCGATCGCGGTGTCGGCTGCTGCTTTGGCCGCCGCAAATTTCGTCTCTTTCTCCAGACGCGCCGCTCGCGACTGTCCCTCCTGCGCCGCCGCGGAAAACGCATCCAGGGCGAAGGCCTTCTTGTAGGCCTCGGCGGCATCGGCGTAGCGCGCCTCTTTTTCCATCTTCTCGCCCTGTTGCAGGAGCGCATACACGCGATCGATGTTCTCGGCGCGTTTCAGCCCTTGGGACGCAGCCTCGTTGCCGGGCGCTTTTTCCAACGCCGCCTGGAACGAGCGGCGCGCCGTTTCCTTGTCGCCCTGCGACAGCGCCTTCTGGCCCGCGAGCAGGCTTTGACGCACAAAATCTCCGAGCGCCGCTTCCGCCTTCGCGAGTTCCGCGAACCCCTGGTCGAACTCCTTTTTCGCGCCGACGAAATTGCCGTTGGTCAGCAGTTGCCGGCCTGCACCGGCGGACTCGAACGCCGACTCCAGCGCTCCCGGCGCCAACGACCGCGCCAGCTCGAGATCTTTGATCCGCAGCAGGATCTTGTCGTAGGACTGCCGCGCTTCGCCCTTGATCTTGATATTGGTCGTGAACGCCTCGATGTCGCGGTCCAGCACCTGGAGGGTCGCGAATGCCCGTCCGAAATCATGGGCCTTCAGCCGCGCCTCCGCCTGAGAAAACGCCTTTTCCATCATGATCATCTGTTCCAGCTGCGACTGGTGGTCCGTCGGCACGCGGCGCAACTCCTTCATCGCCTTGGACGTCAGGTCGAAGGCCTGTTCCGCCTTGGCCTGGCTGATGAACGCTTCCTTCGCATCGGAGACCGTCGGCTCGCCGGCGACCACGACGGGCGCCGGACTGAACACCTGGGGCCCAAAGACCAACTTGATACCCCGGATCACGACCGCCGCCACCAGCAGTAGTCCGAGGAAACCGCCCGCCGTCCAACCGAGGACGCGCGTCCACGTCCAACGGCGTTTCACCTGCTCTCGTCCGGCGTCGGGGTTCCAGTGAATGATCCGGCGTTTCTTGGCGGCGTTTGAATCGGGTTCCTCGGCCATGGCAGGGATAGACGTATGTGGAATCGCGGTCGTTAGACGAAATTTCGCGCTGCCCGTTCAGAAGAATGGGGCGCCCTTCCGAGGGTAGCCACCATGCGTGGATCGTGCCAATTTGCAAAGGGCATTCACCCGGCGGGCCGGACCTTTTTTGTAACGAATCGGTCGCATGCCTAGTCCGCCCGTGTCACTTGCCAACTCGACGCGGCGCGCTATCGCTTCCCAACACCGGCCCATGCCATGAAAGCCTACCAACGCCTGCTCTTCGCGTGCCTCCCGTTGCTCGCCCTCCCCGCCTGTTACGAGGTCCCCGTCACCGGCCGCCGCGCCCTCAATCTCGTCGACAACAATGAACTGACCAAAGTGAGCATGGCCATGTTCGAGGAGGAAAAGCGCCGGACGCGCCCCTCCCGCGATCGCGCGCGAAACGAACAGCTCCAACGCGTCGGCAACCGGATCGCGAAGGCCGTGTTCTGGGATATGCCGGACGCCGACTGGGAATTTGTGGTCTTCGAGTCGCCCGAGGTAAACGCCTTCGCCATGGCAGGCGGAAAAGTCGGCGTGAAATCCGGGCTCTACAAGATCGTGAAGAACGACGACCAGCTCGCGTTTGTCATCGCCCACGAGATCGCGCACGTCACCGCCAAGCACGTCCATCAACGCCTCTCGCGCGCCATGGCGGTGTCCACGGTGGGCGCAGTCGGCGCGATCGGCGGCGCGGTGGCCGGCGCCGCGCCGCTGAGCGTCGAGTTGCTCGGCGCCGCCTACGGGATCGGCACCGGCGCGGTCGTCCTCGCCTTCGACCGCGCCGCCGAAAAGGAAGCCGACTACGTGGGGCTCCTCTACATGGCCCGGGCCGGCTACGATCCGCAGGAGGCGGTGAAGGT
>JBILLY010000924.1:0-2570 GCA_044375835.1 Opitutaceae bacterium | reverse complement strand
CTCGCGGCCTGAGACGGTCGGCAGGATACGGGCCCGGGGACAGGCGGGTGTTTGCCCGCTGCGGCACCGGGCCCGCGTTTTCCGACCGGCAGGCGAGGGCGCGCGCCGATGCCCGCGGTTCGGCCGGTTTTCGGGTGAACTTTTCCCTCGCGACGCCGTCACATCGCGGCACGTTCTTCCAACCAGTTTCCAAATTCCCATGATCGAAGTGCTCAAAGGTGCGGGGGTGCTCATTTACCCGCTCGGTATCTGCTCCGCCGGCGCGGTGTTCATCGTCTGCGAGCGCGCCTACGCGCTGCGGCGGGCGGCGGTGATGCCGCAGGACTTGGTGGATGCCGTCGTGGAGGGCCGGCCGCTCGTCGGGGGCAAGCACACGGTGCTCGCCCGCATCGTGGAATTCGCCGAGCAGCACAAGAACGACGAGGGCGCGGTGAAGGCCTTCGCCCGGCTCGAGCTGAACCGCATGGAGCGCGGCATCCCGTATCTCGACGTCATCTACGCCGCGGCGCCGCTGATCGGCCTGACCGGCACGGTGGCGGGCCTGCTGCAGGTGTTTTCGCAGATCTCGGCCGACACGGGCCTGCCGGATCCGGTCGCCTTCACCAAGGGCGTGGCGCTCGCGCTGTCGGCGACGATCATCGGTCTGTGCATCGCGATCCCGTCGCTGGTCGGCAGCGGCTACCTGCAGCGCAAGATCGAGAACTACGCCGCGCAGCTCGACGTGCTGCTCGAGCGCATCCTCCAACGCACGCGCTGAGGCATGAGCCTGCTCCAACACAAGCGGCGCAAGCGGCCCGAGATGAATCTCGTGCCGTTGATCGACGTGCTCGTGATGCTGATCTTCTTCGCGTTCGTCACGATGCAGTTCAAGTCGGCGTCGACGCTCAACATCACGTTGCCCAAGGTCGAGACGGCGGGGAAAAACGAGTTTCGCGGCAGCGTGACGATCGCGATCGAGAAGGACGGGAAGCTGTCGTTCAACGGCAAGCCGATCACCGATGCCGAGCTGCCCACGGCGCTCCAGCAGGTGAAGGATGTCAGCAAAGACATCCCGGTGCTGATCCGGTCGGACGAGAAGGCGACGCTGGACCGGTTGACCTTTGTCTGGGACGCCTGCCGCAAGGCGGGGCTCAACAAGCACAGCTTACAGAGCCGGTAGACGGCGAGGTCGGGTGGTGGCCCGAGCACGGAGGGCGGGGAGCCGAGTGCGGAGGATGGAGCGTGGGCCGGGCGCGTCGCCCAGTCGTCCCGCGGCGCCCGTGGCACTCGCGACGGCTCGGCGGGGACGCCTCGCCCTACCCGACGCGCGTGCCGTGCGGTCAGGCGGCGTCGGCGCGGTCGCGTTCGGTCTTGAGCCGGAGCTGGCCGCAGGCGGCGTCGATGTCGTGGCCTTTTTCCCGGCGGAGCGTGACGGAGACGCGGGCGTCGCGGAGAATGTCGGCGAACTTTTCCTGCCGCGTGTTGCTCGGGCGCTTCCACGGGAGACCTTCGACGGTGTTGTAGGGGATGAGGTTTACGTGGGCGTGGAGGTCGAGCGCGATGTCGCGCAGGGCCCGGGCCTGATCGAGGGAGTCGTTGATGTCCTCGATGAGGATGAACTCGAGCGTGACCATGCGGCCGTGTCTCTCGGAAAACGTGCGGATCGCCGGGATGAGTTTCGCGAGCGGGAACGCTTTGTTGACCGGCATGATCTTTTCGCGGACCTCGTCCGTGGCGCCGTGCAGCGAGATGGCGAGGCGGAAGCCGAGGGGCTCCTCGGCGAGGCGCAGAATCTTCGGCACGAGGCCGCTGGTCGAAAGCGTGATGCGGCGGGCGCCGAAACCGAGGCCCCAGTCGGCGTTGACGATGGCGAGGGCGCCGAGGGTGGCGTCGTAGTTGGCGAGCGGCTCGCCCATGCCCATGACGACGATGTTGTCGAAGGACGCGAGTTCGGGGCGCGCGCGCGGGCTGCGCTCGTCTTCGCGGTAGCAGACCTGGAGGAGCTGGGCGACGATCTCGCCGGCGCTGAGGTCGCGCTTGAGGCCGGCGAGGCCGCTGGCGCAGAAGGCGCAGGCCATCGCGCAGCCCACCTGCGTGGAGATGCAGATGGTTTTGCGGCTCGCGTCGAGGCCGACGCCCTCCTGCGGGACGCGGATGATCACGGTCTCGATGAGCGAACCGTCGCGCAGTTCGAGGAGCAGTTTGTCGGTGACGTCGTGCGACTGCTTGTTGAACACGAGGGTCGCCGGCATGAGGTCGAAGGTGGCGTCGAGCCAGGTGCGCAGCGGTTTGGAGAGATTGGTCATCTCGTCCCAGGAGCGGGCGCGCTTCTTGTAGAGCCAGTCGAGGATCTGTTTCGCGCGGAACGCCGGCTCGCCCTGCGCGCGGAGTTTCTCCGTGAGCGAGACGAGGGTTTCGCCGGTGAGCGGCGGCTTGGCGGGCGTGAATTTCATCGGCCGGCCAACGTGAGCGGCGGCGCGGGGCGGCGCAAGCGCCGGGCGGCGGCGGCGCGGGCGCGGCCGGTGCGGGGCTCCGCGCGGCGGAGCGGGAAGGCGGGGGGGCACCGGTGACGCGGGGAAACGTTGCGCGCC
>JBILLY010000437.1:0-4713 GCA_044375835.1 Opitutaceae bacterium | reverse complement strand
GGCCTGAGCCGAAAGCTGCACGACCTCCTGCACCGGGAGGCGCACCTGAAGCTTTGCCGGGCACAGGTGACGCCGATGTGGACGGAGAAGGAAGCGGAATTGCGCGGGGTGCAGGCGCGGCGTCCGTCGATTTTCTCCTACTTTTCGCCGCGCCGCCGCGAGGAGTATTATGAGAAACTGGCCTCGGTCGAAGCGGTGGTCAATCAACTGCGGGCGCGGATGGAACTGCTGGACCGCGGTGAGCCCTTCATCACGAAGCTGATCGAACACGAACTGGAGAATTTGCTGCGGGAAGATTGTCCGGAATACATGCAGGCACTCGCCGCGCACCGGCAGAAGGAAGATTGGTGCCGGTGCCTCGAGCGCTTCGGCGCGAAGATTTTCGAGTTCACCCGCGCGCTGGGCAACGTGCGCAACCTCGCGTGCTCGGGCTACGCGCGGCACGCGCAGGTGTATTCGTCGGGTGCCTTGCAGGCTTTCGGGTTGGCCGCCGAGGCGGCCAATCTCGTCGAAGAGGAGGTGAAGTTCGCCAACCGGATCTCGGACACCCAGCTGCAGTTGCTGCGGAACACGGGCGTCAACACCCGCCCGTTGCCGCGGTTGCCCGAGACGAGTTTTTCGGGCTGGGTGGAGAAGATCAAAGCGATGCCGCTGCAGGACGCGCAGACGCAGTTCGACGCGATCATCGACACCACCAAGAAACTGCACGAAAGCGGGGTCCCGGAGTTGCGCCAACAGGCGGACCAGGTGCACCTCGCGCAGGAGGGCGACATCAAGAATTTCCTGCGTTCGGCGTGGGATCAATTTCGCGCCGAAGTGGCGACGGAGATTTTTCCGGGCGACACGGAGCGTTCCGTGCGCGAGACCGAAGAGATGGTGAAGGACGCCGCGCGCCGCAGCGTGACGGGCCGGGCCTGAACATCCGGGGCGGGACGGGGCCTCAAAGCACGCCCGACTCGCGGAAACTGTAGTAGCCCCGGCCGAGCGGGTCCGCGCCGGGACGACCGACGACGACGTGGTCGATCAGCGGGATGTCGAGGGCGCCGGCGGCCTCGCGGAGCAAGCGGGTCATCTGCAAGTCCGCCGAACTCGGCGCGGGATCACCGCTGGGGTGATTGTGGGCGCAGACGACCGCGGACGCACCTTCGCGGATCGCGACGCGGAAGACCTCGCGCGGGTGGGCGAGCGTGGCATGGGCGGTGCCGGACGTGAGTTCGACGCGTTTCAGCAGGCGATTGCGCCGGTTTAGGCAAAGCACGAAGAACTTTTCCACCTCGATCCCGGCCACCACCGGCACGAGGTGCGCCGCCACCAAGTCGGCGCGGTTGAGCAGCGGTGATTCCCCGGCTTGCTGGCCGACGACACGGCGGGCGACTTCCATCACGGCGATCAGTTGGAGTGCTTTCACCCGTCCGATGCCCTTGAGCCGGCGGAAATCGGACGCGTCCCACCCGATCAGGCCGGCGAGCGAACCGGCCTCCGCAATCAGCCGGCCGGAGAGCGTAAGCACGTCCTGGCCGCGCGTGCCGCTGCGGAGCAGCATCGCCAGCAATTCGGTGTCGCTGAGCGCGGCGGGACCGAGGCGCTGGAGCCGCTCCTGCGGCCGCTCGCCGACGGCGGTTTCACGCAGGCGATTGGGCACGCTGTAGTCGGCGGGGAGATCGGGCACGGAAAGGGTTTGGACAGAATCCGTTCCGTTGCCAACCCTGCCGCACGTGCCAGTCAAACCGTTGCAGATCGTCGTCTGGGGCGAAAATGTCCACGAACAGCAGGACGCCGCGGTCGCGGCGATCTATCCGGAGGGCATGCACGGCGCGATCGCGGCCGGCGTGAGACACTATCTCCCGGGTGTAGCGGTGCGCACGGCGACGTTGCAGGAGCCGGAGCATGGACTGACCGAGGAGGTGCTGGCGGCGACCGATGTCCTGTGTTGGTGGGGGCATCGGGCGCATGGGGCGGTGGAGGATGCGGTGGTCGACCGAATCGAGCGCCGGGTGCGCGCGGGGTTGGGGCTGGTCGTGCTGCACAGCGGCCACTACTCGAAGATCTTCAAGCGGCTGATGGGCACGCCCTGCTCGCTGATCTGGCGCGTGGCGGGCGAGCGCGAGCGGTTGTGGGTGTGTGATCCGGGGCATCCGATCGCGGCGGGGCTGCCGGCGAGTTTCGAACTCGCGCACGAGGAGATGTATGGCGAGCCCTTCGCGATTCCGGCGCCGGAGCAGCAGGTGTTCATTTCGTGGTTCGAGGGCGGCGAGGTGTTTCGCAGCGGCTGCTGTTGGCAGCGCGGGCGGGGCCGTATTTTCTACTTTCGCCCGGGGCACGAGACCTACCCGACCTACCACGACGCGCACGTGCGGCGCGTGATCGCGAACGCGGTGGAGTGGTGCGGGCACCGAACGGGCTGAGGAGACTTCGGCCCGGGTGCCGGGTAATCTCCCGGCGCGGGTCGGCGAGACACACCCTATTTCACGGGCGCGGCCGGTGCGATATGCTCGGGGCAGATGTGGTGGTCGTCATCGGCAGACGCAAAGCGGGGCAGCGGGGTGATCGTGGCGGCGGTCATCGCCCTGATGGCGGCGGTCGAGGCACGCGCCGAGGATCGCGGTCGAATCGGAAACGGGGCGGAGGTGGAGATAGAGCGGGTGAGGGTCGGGGAAGCGTCACCGGGCCGCATTTGGCGGGAGGCCGAAGCGTATGCGGCGGCGCGCACCGACTGCGAGGTGCTCGTGGGACGCGGCGACTCGATGCTGCCGCTGTTTCGGGACCGGACGGTGATCGTGGTCCGGCGAACTCCGCTGGGCGAACTGCGCGCGGGGATGACGGTGGTTTTTCTCGGCGATCAGGGTCGCCCGGTGGCGCATGTCCTCGTCGCCCCGTTCCGCCGGCGGATGGATCGCCAAAGGGCTGGCCAACGCGGAGGTGGATCGCACGCGGGTCAGCCGGCGCAACTACGTCGGGCAGGTCGTGCGGGCGTATGTGCCCGATTCGGGTGCGCCCGGGGCCGACGCCGGGCCGGTGCATGGGCGCGGGGCGGCGTCCGCCGCCGGCGCTGGTCAGTAGTGCTTCACGTAGCCGTTGCGGCGCAGGCGCTCCAGCCAACGTTCCTGACTGGCCCGACCCATCTGCTGGATCAGCACGCGTTCGATCTGGTCGCGGACTTCGTCGATCGGCTGGATGCCCGCATAGCGGCGATCCTCCGCGAAGAGGAGAAAGGCGCCTTCCGGCAGGAGCACGTTCTTCGAGATCTCGCCCTTCTTCAGGTCGAAGGCCGCTTCGCTGAATTCCTTGCGGAAGTCGGAGCGCTTCAACCAGCCCCAGTCGCCGCCCTTGCTCTTCTTCATGTCTTTCGAGAACTCCTTCGCGAGGTCCTCGAACTTCTCGCCGGCCTTGAAGCGGGCGACGATGAGGTTGGCCTGCTCGGTAAGCGTGGCGTCGGTTTCGGTGTCGGTGCGGGTGAGCTGGATCAGGCGCAGGTGGACTTCGTCTTCGCGGTAGAACCGGTCCTTGTTCTCGTTGTAGTAAGTCTCGATGCGGACGGGGCTGACCACGCTGGACGACTTCCGCTGCTGGCCCTGCATGTAGGAGAAGATGATGTTTTCTTCGACCTCGCGGCGGTAGTCGCGGATCGTCTGGCCCTTGGAACGGAGGAACGCGAGGAACTTGGAGCGGTCGCCTTCGAAGCGGTCGGCGAGTTCGTCGGCGATGGCGTTTTCGATGTATTGGACCGGGATCTGGCGCTTCTCGTCCTTGCGGAACTCCTTCACGATGAGGACCCGGTCGATGAGGTCCTGGATCGCGCTGTCCTGGAGTTGTTCGAGGCGTTCCTGGAAATCCTTCTCGTTGCGGGCTTCGTTGCGGAGCTGCGGCAGGAGGGGCCCGATATACTGCATCACGTCGGCGACAGTGATGATCTTTTCCTCGGCGACAGCCACGATGCCGTTGGCGAAGCGCAGGTTGAGGTTCTGGGCGACGGCGTCGCCGGTGGGGACAGAAGGCTGGGTGGCTTGGCCAAACGCGGAAACGCCGGACGCGGCAATCAGCAAGGCGGACACAAAACTGCGACGGAACGTCATGGGTTCGGCAAGTTGTTCAAAAACGAGATAATTTCGCGCAACCGTAGGAGGGGCTTGGGGGTGGTCAACCTTGGAAACCGCGTGCCCACCTGCACCCAGTCGTCGCGGCGACCACTGTGGCGCAGGCATTTCAGGCGGCTCGACTCGGTTTCGACGGAGACGATCGCTTTTTGTTCCGCGCGAAGCCGGATCTCGGTGATCAGGAGGAGCGCTTTCACTTCTTCGCCGAACTTGCCGAAGCGGTCGCGGAGGTCGGACTCGATTTGTTTCAACGCCGGGAGGCTGTCGGCCATCGCGAGCTTGCGGTAGAAATCGATGCGGAGCCGGGTTTCGGCGATGTAGGCGGAGGGCAGGCGGGCCTGGATGCGGTCGACCTCCACGGCGTGCTCGCGCTCGGCGTCCTTGAGCGCGGTGTAGCCGTCGACGTGACGGCCGCGCTCGGCCGCCGGGCCGGCGGCGCTTTCGCCGACAAAGACGAAGTCGAGCTTCACGGTGGCGCGGATCGCGGCGGCGGATTTCTCGCCCTTGAGCCGGGCGACGGACTGGCGGAGGAGCTGGCAGTAGAGTTCGAATCCGACGCCGACGATGTGGCCGCTCTGTTCGGCGCCGAGGAGGTTGCCGGCCCCGCGCAGCTCCAGAT
>JBILLY010000436.1:0-4738 GCA_044375835.1 Opitutaceae bacterium | reverse complement strand
GGCGGGATCGCGCGCGCGGCAACGCAGCACAGCGACCTGTGCCAAGGCGACACCCACGGCGCGGACGCGCTCGCGATGCAGACGGATTCGGAACAACTGCTCGTCGCCGGAGTGACGCTGGCACGCGAAACGTGGGGAGATTTCTCCGCGCACTTCGGCACCGAGTTCGACCGCTATGTCTGCCATCAGGTCGGCAGTGTGCACCGGCGGAAACTCTACGAAACGCTCGGCCTCGACCTGGCGAAGGACTTCTCGACCTTCGAAACGTTGGGAAACACGGGCTCGGTGGCGTTGCCCGCGACCTTGGCGGCGGCCGCGGATACCGGTGCCGTGAAGCCCGGCGACCGCGTCGGGCTGCTCGGAATCGGCAGCGGTTTGAACTGCCTGATGCTGGCGCTCGAATGGTGACCGCCGCGCCCATCCCCGACTGGCTGCGGCGCGAGTATCCGTTTACGCCGCGAACGACCGTCACGCCCGCCGGCGCTACGATGAGCTACCTCGACGAGGGGCCGCGTTCGGACTCCGCGGTGCTGATGGTGCACGGCAACCCGACCTGGTCGTATTACTACCGGCATCTCGTCGGTGCGCTGCGCGACACACGGCGGTGCATCGCGCCGGACCACGTCGGCATGGGCCTTTCGGAAAAGCCGCAGGACTACGACTACACGCTCGCGACGCGCATCGCGGACCTGGAAGCGCTGGTCGCCCGGCTCGGCGTCACGCAGATCGATTTGGTGGTGCACGATTGGGGCGGGGCGATTGGGTTCGGCTTCGCCGTCCGGCATCCGGAATTGGTGCGCCGCATCGTGATCTTGAATACGGCGGCGTTTCCTTCGGAGCGCATCCCCGGCCGGATCGCCGTGTGCAAGGTCCGGCCGCTGGGGCCCTGGCTGGTGCGGGGTCTCAACGGCTTCGCTTGGCCGGCGACTTGGATGGCCATGGCGCGGCGACCGCTTTCGACCGACGAGAAGCGCGGCTACCTGCTGCCCTACGATTCGTGGGCCAATCGCGTCGCGGTCAGCGGATTCGTGCAGGATATCCCGATGTCGCCGGCGCACCGCACGTGGCCGACCTTGGCGACGGTGGCCGAGGGGCTCGCGCGATTCCGCGACCGGCCGGTGCAGATCGTCTGGGGCGGGCGGGATTTTTGCTTCAACGACTCGTTTCTCGCGGAGTGGCGGCGGCGTTTGCCGCAGGCCGCGGTTCACCGCATTGCGGACGCCGGCCACTACGTGCTCGACGACGCGCGGGATGAAGTGGTTCCGCGATTGGCGCGGTTTCTGGCGTAAGGTATCGCAGGCCGCGCGGCCTCGCCACGGGGTCGCGCGCAGCGGATCAGGCCTTGGCCGACGTGGCCGGCAATTTGGGCGGCGTGCGCCCGTAGAGTTCGCCCAGCTGCCGCAGGTAGTCGGCCGAACCGGCGGCGAGCGCTTGCAACTGTTCGGGGCGGTAGCGCCACGACCAATTGCCCTGGCTCTTGCCAGGGGTGTTGAAGCGGCCTTCCGACCCGAGATTCATCAGATCCTGCAGGGGCAGCACGGCGAGATTGGCGACGGAGGCATACGCCGAGCGCACGAAATCCCAGCCGACCTCGGTGCCGCTGATACGGAAGTAGCGGCGCACGTGGTCCCGGGTCTTTTCGTCGGCGGTCGCATACCAGCCCAGCGTGGTGTCGTTGTCGTGCGTCCCCGGATACACGACGGAGTTGGCGCGCTGGTTGTGCGGAAGATAGAGGTTGTCGGCGTCGCCGCCGAAGGCGAACTGGAGCACGGCCATGCCCGGCAGGCCGGTCGCCTCGCGCAGCGCGATTGTCGCCGGAGTAAGCAGTCCGAGATCCTCCGCGATGAGCTTCTCGCCGGGGAGCGCGGCTTTGACCTTGGCGAAAAAGTCGATCCCGGGGCCGCTCACCCAGCGGCCGGTCCGGGCGTTTGGTGCGCCGGCCGGGACGGACCAATACGCCTCGAAGCCGCGGAAGTGGTCGATGCGCACGACGTCGCAGAGTTCGAAACTCGCGCGCAGGCGATCGATCCACCAGGCGTAGCCGTCCTTGGCATGGACGCGCCAGTCGTAGAGCGGGTTTCCCCACAGTTGGCCGTCGGCCGAGAAATAGTCGGGCGGAACACCCGCGACCGCAGTCGGCCGGGACGTGCGCGGATCCAATTGGAAGAGGTGCGGCGCTGCCCAGACGTCGGCGCTGTCGAGCGCCGTGAAAATCGGCGTGTCGCCGATGATCTGGATGCCGCGTTGTGCGGCTTGCGCGCGAATCTCGGCCCACTGGGCGAAAAACAGATATTGGATGAACTCGCAGGCCTCGATGGCGGGAGCGAGCTGCGTTTTCAGCGCGTTGGCACGGGCGCGGGTGATCGAGCGGAGATCCTCCGGCCATTCCCACCACGGTTGGCCCTGAAAATGATCTTTGAGGGCCGTGAAGTAGGCGTAGTCGGATAGCCACGCGGCCTGCCGGGTGCGAAAGCGCTCGTAGTCGCCAAAGGGAAGACGCGGGCGGCCTTGGCGTTTCCAAGCGGCATGGGCCGCGAGCAGAAGGGGACGTTTGCGCTGATAAAGGCCGCCGTAGTCGACACGGTCGACGCTGAGGTCGCGCAGCGGCGAGATTTGGAGTTCCGTGAGCAGTCCGACGCGAATCAAGGCGCCCAAATCGATGAGATACGGGTTGCCCGCGAAGGAGGAGAAACACTGGTAGGGAGAGTCCCCGAATCCCGTGGGTCCAAGGGGGCAAAGTTGCCAGTAGCGCAGTCCGGACCGCTGCATGAAATCGAGCAATATGATGCAGTGGGTGTCGAAACTTCCCACGCCCAAGCCGCCCGGCAGCGAAGTCGGATGAACCAGAAGGCCGACCGTGCGATCGGTAAGCCAATTGAACAATGGGGTGGTGCGGGTGAGCATGACGGGATCGAGAGACGGTAAATGAGAGTCGGGCGAAGCGCCCGGATTCGGTTTTCAGTGAGGCGAAATCGGCAAGGGGAGATGGACTACAATTCCTGAGTTTCAGGAGGGTGGTTCAGCAGTTGGGCCAGGAGCGCTTCCAGAGCAGTATCAGGGCCGCATTATCAGTCCAATTCGGTTTACATAATGCTTATTGTGAAAGTCGCGTAAGAGCGCCGGGGTGGGGCCTTGGACCTCTCTCCTGTGGATGGAAACCCTGGAATCCGGCCGAGCAGACGCGGATGTCTCCCCCCTTGGCCCGCACACTACTTCGCCGGCCCCCAATGGCGCGTAAACGGATAATACACGAAGATCGGCCGGCCAACCGTGTCCTTGCCGGGAACCGGCCCCCAGTAACGACCATCGGCGCTATTCGCCGAATTGTCGCCCATGGCAAAATACTCGCCGTCCTTCAGCCGCACCTGCGACCCGACGGCCAACAATCCCTCGTTCCGGTATCCGACATACGAATCCACGCGTTCCGCGTTCTTGGCGAAAACCGGCGTCCCGGTGGCCGGGGCCCCGTTTCTCACCAACCCGAAACCGCGGATCTCCAGCGTATCTCCCGGCGCTCCAACCAGACGCTTGATGTAATACTGGTCGCCGTAGACCCGGGCGATGCCCTCGATGTTTCCGGTGCGGAAAACAAACCCGCTCCCAACCGACGGCGGGACGAAGTGGTAGCTCATCCGATCGACGAACAGCTGGTCTCCGGTAAGAATATCGAACGCCAACGCCCGTTCGCCTCGCTTCACTGACTTCCCGGTCCGCAGGACTTGCTCCCCGCCGGGGCCGGTTCCGATGCGGTTGCGGTCCTCGCGCGCGATCCGCGCCAAATCGACTCCGCCGGGCTCGCGCGACGGTCCGTTGCTGGGGAAAAACGCATCCCGGATCGCCCACTCGAAATCGAAATCCAGCGGCACAGTCACCGTCGCGGGTTTTCCGCCGACGTAGAGCGTATACTCCTTCAAGGTGGTCGGAAGCACGAGCCAAGTCCGCCCCGGCACTTCGCGATACGGGAGGGAAATGCGCGCCGGACCGCCGCCCAGCGGTATCGCGATCTCTCCATCCGCCGGCGCGTCCACCCGGCGCGTGCTCGCGCCAAACGCCGCAAACCGAGCCGCCTGCGCAACGACGCCCGGCTCTTCCGCGGCCTGCCGGAAAACTTCGGGCGTCATGCCATTGTAGGTCGGCCACATCGAGTTCGTCGGGATCTTGAATGGCTGCACGAAATACGTGCGGATCCCCAGAATCACGATCGCCGCCACCAGGAAAAACTCGACGTTCTCGACCAGCGCCGACTTGGGGTAGATCGCCCCACCCGTCTTTTGCAGCACGGACTCAAGTCCCTCGATGCCGAGTTTCAGTTTCTCCGCGCCGGCTTTCTCTTTCAGCAACCCGCGCAACAGGGCACACGATTGCTCGAGTTCCGACACCTGGATCGCCGGCAACACGTCGCGGCGGTAATGGTAAACTTTGTCGGCCAACTCGAGCCAGTTGCCGGCGTTTTCCCGCATCCGTTTTTCCTGCGAAGTGAAGAAACCGAACATGGTCAGTGGGATTCGAAACGTAGGGTCCGACCGAGCGGACGCGAGTCGCGGCGGTCGATCAGTTGTTTTGCAGCACCTTGATGAAGGCGTCCGGAGGGATGGAGACCTTGCCGATCTGCTTCATCTTCTTTTTGCCCTCCTTCTGCTTGTCGAGGAGCTTACGTTTGCGGCTGATGTCACCGCCATAACATTTTGCGGTCACGTCCTTGCGCATTTCCTTCACATTGTCGCGGGCGATGATCTTG
>JBILLY010000435.1:0-4751 GCA_044375835.1 Opitutaceae bacterium | reverse complement strand
GACGTTCGCTGCAGCCGGATCTCCGCGCCGGCGCGGCCGGCCGGGGTGCGGCGCAAACGGGGCCTGCCTACCTCCCCGCCGCCCGGAACCGTGGCCGGGTCTTCGATTTGCCGCTTCCCCTGCCGCAAGGGATGCGGCAGAGCGAAGGGATGTCCGGCACCGTGGTGCACACTTATCGCTATGCGGAAAACTCCGCGCTGGTGCACACCCGTGACGCGGAGATGCGGCTCGCGACTTCGGGCGGGGCGGGCGATTTTCCGTATTTTTTCCAGGGCGCGCTGACGCAGCCGCGCCTGACGGCCCAGCTGCTGCGTGCCTTGAGCAAGGTGGTCGCGTCGCGGTTCCATATCCCGCCGGCGATGCTCAAGCGGCTCATCGCGCAGAGCGATCCGGTCGTCACGAGCGGAGGCGGCCTGCTGCGGTTCGAGGGCTTTTCCGCTTGTTGCAGCACGTATGCGCGCGTCGACCTGAATCCCGACGCCTACGAGGGCGTGGTCGTGGGGCAGGGCACGACCAACGTGGATTTCAACGCGCCGTTTCGCGCGGCGCTGGCGCAGATCCGCGATCACGAGCGGGTGGGTTTCGCCGTGGGCGCCGACGACGTGACGCTGTTGCGCGGCGCCGAACAAGTCGTCGAGCGCAAGGTGGCGCTGCCCGTGCGGTGGCTCAAAGGCTTCGTCGAGGTGCAGGCCTACCAGGCGCGCATGGAGTTCCGCGCGGAGTTGGGCAAGGTCGAGTTGCTGCGATTCCTGCGCTCGCTCCCCCGCGCCGTGATGGCCAAGACGCGCAGTTGGATCGTGCCCGCCGGGGCCGGGCTGCGGGTGAGTGCGCGCGCCACCGCGGACGGAGTGGCGGTGGCGGGGCTCGACCGCCTGCGCGTGCTCGAGGAATTGGCGCCGCTGGCCGACGGGCTGCGGGTCTACGCCGATCCGCACCGCGGAGCGAGCGAGTGGCAGCTGCGCTGCGGCCCCGTGAATTTTCACCTCACGCTCAGCCCCGAAGTGTGGCGCGGTTTCTCCGGCGAAGGCCAGGTGCTGGCCGACCTCGCGGCGACGCGCGAGGCTGCGTGGGTCGAGCGGGTGCGCGGCGCGCTGCGCTGGCAGGCCGAGGTTCGGCCGGATGAGATCATGACGGACGGGGGCCGTAACCACCCGCCGGTGCAGCCGGCGCTGGCGGCCCTCGGTTCGCGCGGGTTGGTCGGCTTCGACGTCGCGCGCGGCGCCTATTTTCACCGCGAGTTGCCGTTCGATCTGGCCGCGGTCGAGGCGCTCCATCCGCGGCTCGAGCGTGCCCGGGCCATGGTCGCGGCGGGCGGGATCACGGTGCTCCGCCGGACCGACGCGGAGATCGAGGCGGAGGTGGCGGGCAGCGACGTCGCGCACCGCGTGCGCCTTTCCGCCGAGGGTGATCGCTGCACCTGCGTCTGGTATGCGAAGCACGGCGGCGACCGCGGGCCGTGTGCGCACGTGCTCGCGGTGCAGCTGGCCGCGGAAGAGAAACCGGAAGGAGTATCCGATGCGGAGTGCGGCTGAGTTGGACCGTGCGCTGCGCTCGGTCGAGCCGGCGGCTGTCGTGGCGTTTTTCCACGGAGCGTCCGAGGCCGAGCGCCGGGAGCACGCGCCGGCGGTGGTCGCGTGGTGGGCGCTGCTCAACCTCAATTTGCGCGCCGCCTACAGCGCGAAGGCGCGCCAACAGCTGGAAGGAAAAGAACAGATCGCCGCCGCCCATGAATTTCGCGCGACCGCGCAGGCCGCGATGCTCGCCTGCGCCGGCCTGGCCCAGGTCAAGTCGATCGGCGTGGTCTGGCTGCCGATCGAAACCGCGGTCGGAATTTTGCAGGACCGGGCTCCCGACTGGCTCGACGCGTATGCGGAGTCGCTGTGCGAGATCGAACTCAGCCGTGCCTCGGACCAGGCGTGGCGACTGGCGCGGGCGCTGGTGCGTGCCGGCCTGTGCCGCCCGCCGGCGCACGACAACTACGCGCTGGCGGCTTTGGAAGGGATCTTTCCGCTGCCGGATTGGCGGGAAAACCAGGCCCGCGCCGCGCGCAACGAGCCGCCGCTGCCGGAGCCGGCCTTGGCCGATCTGCTGGTCGGGGAGCGCGACTGGTTCGAGACGGCGTTCTGGCGGCTCTTCGAACTCGACGGCAACGCCGAGATCAGCCTCGCGAATTGCGACAAGTTCCGCGGCGCGCGGGGCGACTGGTGCGGCGGTCTTGTGGAGGCGGCGCGGCGGGGCGAGGTGTCGCGGGCGCGGCTGTTGGAGGCCAGTTTGGACGCGTTGTCGCGCGACTTCATCCAGTATCGGGCGGGCTGGTTTTCCCGCTTTCACGAAGCCCTTCAGCCCACCGCCGCCGAGCGTCTCGCCTGCGCCGACCGCTACCTCGGTCTGCTCGCGAGCAGCATCCCGCCCACCGTGGCCTTTGCACTCGAAGCGGTGAACCAAGTCGATGCCGCCCATCCGTTACCCGCGGAGAAACTGCTGCCGGCCTTGGTGCCGGTGTTGAGCAGCGCCGGCCAGGCCGCGGTGCTCACCGCGCTCCAGCTCTTGGAGCGCGTCGCGGACCGCGAGGCGGGCAAGCGCGGCGAGGCCTGCCGCACGGCCGTGGCCGCACTCCTGCACGAAAAACCGGCTGTGCAGAAACGCGTTTTCGATCTGCTCGAGCGGCAGGCCGATCCGGCCGATGCGGTGCTGCGCGCCCGGTTGGCCGAAGTGGCGACGGCGGTCGCGGCCAGCCTGCGCCCGCGGTTGCGGCCATGGCTCGAAGCGGAGCAGGGGCGCGCCGCACCGGTGGCGGCGATCACGCCGCCACCTCCGGCCCGGCCCCGGGCGGTTTCGCGCCTCGATCCATCGCGTGCGATCACGCCGGTCACGGACCTCGACGATCTCCTCGACCTCGCCGGTCGCACGCTGGAGGCGCCGGAGAATCCCGACGACATCGAGCGCCTGTTGGATGGGATCAGCCGCCTTTGCGACCGGCGGCCGGACGATTTCGAACGCCGGAGCGCCCCGCTGCGCAAACGCGCGCTTCGGTGGCGCGACCGGGCGTTTGCCACGGCGAGTGCGGATGTGGTCGTCCGCCCTGCCCTGGCTCAGCTGGTCCATGCTTGGTTGGGGGACGACAAACCGGTCGATTCACCCGCGGCCACGAGCGCGGCGGACGACGAGTGGGCGTTTCTTTACCGACGGCTTGCGACGCTGGGTTCGCAGGCGGCTGCCCGGAGGGCGCTGCCTTTGCTTTCCGCGCCGACCCACCTTGGTGGCTGGATCGAGGCCGGGGTGTTGGTGGAGCGTTGGCTGCTCTTTCAAAAACAAGGAGTGATTCCCGATCCGGGCGAGCAGGTTTTGGCGCTGCTACGGCTCGCGCCGGAGAATCGCCGTGCGGCCTTGGAAGCCGCGGGGGTGATCGCAGGTGAGGCGGGTCGTGCGGTGCGGTATGCCTTGGGCGAGTCGACAACGCCCGGAAGTGATCTGGTTTGGCTGGCGGCCGGCCGGAGTTTGCAACCGTTCGGTCGGCTGCCAGGTATAGCGTCGGGTGCCAATCCGCGTAGCGCCCTCTCCCGATCGGGAGAGTGGACCGGGCATTCGTCTTCAGACGCGCCGAACTGGTTGCGGGAGTTGTGCTCGGCGAACACGGAGAGGTCTGTTTCGGGGCGAGGCGACGCGTTTGATTTTGCCACGGATTTCCGGATGTCCGGACGATTCTCGATTCTCTCCTGTCTGCCGCTCCTGCGGTGGTCGGCTCTGATCTGGCCATCCAACCTTGATCGGATGTTTGTTCGGTCGCTGCCCGACCTCCAATCGGCTCTCGGGTGGTCCGACGTGCAGGACCGGGAGACCGCCGGCTATCTTGAGTTGCTTGCGTTGCCACATACCGAGCTTCGGCCGACGGCTTGTATGGCGCTTGCCTTCGGTCTGGCCGCAAAGGACGCGGCGCTGCGTGGTCACGCGCAGGAAGGACTGATTGCCGCCGTGAGCGACGGACGCCTCGACTCCGAGGCGTTGGGTGCAGTCATGGCCAGGGTCCTCGATAGCGGCTCGACCTGTGTGGCGCGCTGGGCGGTCAGTCTCGGCGAAGTCGCGCGGGTGTCGCCGGCGCACCTGCGCGCGGTGGACGACCTGCTGCTTCGCATGCTGCACGGCGATCCGGCCAAGGCGCCGCGGAACGTCGCCGGCTTGCTCGAGCTGCTGCTGGAGGTCCGCAGCGAGATCGGCGGGCGGCTGAACGACCCGCAGGCGCGGGCCTATCTCGAGGGACTGCGGGCGGGCGGCAAAGGCGCCAAGCTGGCCAAGCAGATTCTCGCGCTCGGCTCCGCGTAGGGGCACGCGCCGGCGGTTGTGGGACGCGCGTGACGGCCGATTTCGAGGGTGATCCAGCGGGCGCTTGAGGCGGCGCGGGAAAGCGACTTGATGCGCGGTCGATGAAAAAGCCTTCTCCCCGCGGGGCAGTGCGTCGGATCGCCGCATCTCTGGCCGATGCGCGGGAGCGGCATCGGGAGCGGCACATGCCGACGGGCTGCGGGTTCGCGCTCGCGGATCGCATCGACTACCTCGACGCGGCGAAGTGGGACGCCGTCACGCGCGGGGCGAGCGTGTTTCTGCGGCGGGATGTTTTGCGCACGATCGAGGAGCACGGACCGGCGAACGTCGCGCCGCGCTACGCGCTGGTGTTTCGCGGGGCCGCGCCGGTCGCCGCCGTGGCGGTGCAGCTCGTGACCGTGACGGGCGGGAATTTCCGCCGCGATCGGGCG
>JBILLY010000434.1:0-4757 GCA_044375835.1 Opitutaceae bacterium | reverse complement strand
ACCCGCATGACGTCCCCCACCCCCGCCCACGACGACGTGGTGCACAGCGAGTCGTTTTTACGCTCCTTGATGCGCCGCCAGCTCAGCCTCTCGATCGCCTGCGCCGCGACCTTCCTCGTCGCTTTGCTCGGCATGCCGCTCCTCAACTACTTCGCGCCCGCCCTCATGGCCACGCGCGTGGCCGGGTTCACCCTCAGCTGGCTGATCCTCGGCGTGCTGTTTTTCCCGTTCGTCTGGATCATCTCCTACGCCTTCATCAAGCGCTCCATCTCGCTCGAGGAAGAGGAAGTCGTCCAGGCCGAGCGCGCCCGCGCCGGAAAGGGAGGGAACTGAGCCATGTCGCCCGCCTTCATCGCCGTCGCCCTCGCCGCCGCCGCCCTGCCCGTGGCCGCCCCCGGCAAGGTCGACCCCTGGATCCTCGCCTTCTCGCTCATCACCGTCGTCGTCACGATCTGGATGGGCTTCCGCTCCGCGAAGACCTCCAAGACCGCCAGCGACTTCTTCGTCGCCGGCCGCTCCGTCTCCGTCGGCTGGAACGCCTCCGCCATCTCCGGCGAATACCTCAGCGCCGCCTCCTTCATGGGCGTCGCCGGCATGGTCATGTCCAGCGGCTACGACGCCCTCTGGTATCCCGTCTGTTACGCCTGCGGTTATCTCTTTCTCCTGCTCTTCATCGCCGGCCCGCTGCGCCGCTTCGGCGCCTACACCATCCCCGATTTCGCCGAGGGCCGCTTCGACTCCCCGCTCTTCCGCAAGATCGCCGTCTGCTTCGTCCTCTTCATCGGCTTCTTCTACACGATGCCGCAGATGAAGGGCGCCGGCGTCACGCTCTCCTACATCTTCCCCGGCATGCCCTATTGGGTCGGCGTCGTCGTCGTCGGCGCCGTCATCACCTTCAACGTCGCCCTCGGCGGCATGAAGGGCATCACCCTCGTCCAGGCCTTCCAGTATTGGATGAAGATGTTCGCGATCAGCGTCCCCGTCTTCGTGCTGATGTCCGTCGTCGGCTTCTACAACGGCCACATCGGCGCCAACAAGGCCCCCGGCGAAACCGCCGCGCCCGTCACGCAGCTCGCCGACGACTTCGTCCGCAAGCCCCTCGTCGAGAAAGCCCCCAAGGACGAGGTCTGGGTCGCGCCCTTCGGCCCGCTCACCACCAAGGCCGTCAATGCCGCCGCCGCCGCCCTCCCCGCCGACCAGCGCGCCGCCTACCTCGCCGAGCACCAGAAGCCGTATTCGCTGCTCTACACCTACTCGCTGATCATCGCGCTCGTCTGCGGCACCGCCGGCCTCCCGCACATCCTCGTCCGCTTCTACACCAACCCCGACGGTGTCGCCGCCAAGAAGACCACCATGTGGGTCATGATCTTGATCGGCGTCTTCTACGTCTTCCCGCCCGTCTTCGGCGCCATCGGCCGCAACCTCATGCCGGAACTCTACTCCGGCGTCGGCGCCAAGGGCACCGACAAGGTCGTGCTCGAACTGCCCACGCTGCTCGGCGCCAACGCCGGCGTGCTCGGCTCCATCCTCAGCGGCATCACCTGCGCCGGCGCCTTCGCCGCCTTCATGAGCACGTTCAGCGGCCTGCTCGTCTCGATGACCGGCGCGCTCGCCCACGACGTCTACGGCCGCATTTTGCGCCCGAATTCCAAGCAACAGGAACGCCTCCTCGCCTTCAAAATCTCCGCCGTCCTCGTCGGCTCGATCGCCATCGGCCTCGGCTGCTTCGTCGAACCGCTCGAGATCAACTTCATGGTCGGCCAGGCCTTCGCCATCGCCGCCGCCAGCTACTTCCCGCTGCTCTTCATGAGCGTCTGGTGGCGCGGCATGACGATGAAGGGCGCCGCCATCGGCATGCTCACCGGCGGCCTCTGCGCCCTCGGTGCCGCCGCGCTCACGAACTTCTCCACCCTCGCCCTCGACAAAGGACCGATGGGCAAACTCTTCGCCGGCTTCGCGCCGCTCAACCAGTTCTGGGCCGCCAACCCGCTGCTTCGCATCCTCTGCGAACAGCCCGCCATCTGGACCGTCCCGCTCGCCATCGGCCTCATGGTCGTGATCTCGAAGCTCACCGCCGCGGAAGTCCCCGCCGACATCCGCATGAAGATGCTCGTCCTCCACGCCCCCGAGAAACTCGGCCTGAAACAGGAATACATCCAGGAGCATCAGGCCGGCGCCGGACATTGAGCGCACACCGCACACCGCGCCCGCACCAAACCGACGCCCCCGCCCGCTTTCGCGTCGGCGTCCCTTCCGTCCCGACTCTCCCGAGTCGGGACTTTTTTTCTCCCAGCGGCGGCCACCGCGTGCACTGCGCGTCCCGCGGGACTCGCCCGCCGGTCCGTCCTTCAGCCCCGGCGTGAAGGCTGGCTCGCCCCGCGACGCAGCCGCGCCATCCACCGCCGCCCGCCGCCGCAGCGGCGAGCCGCGTATCGCCCCGCGCATCGGCGCCTTCGCCTCGCCCCGCGTTCCGACCCGCACCGTCGTTTCCTTCGATGCAGCCCATCGAATTTATCGAATCACGCCTGCGGAGGTCTCTCGGCTATTGTCGCGCGCCATGAAAAAACCGCTCCTCCGCCTCGTCCCGTTCGCTGTCGCGCTGCTCGCCACGCCGCTCGTCCTCCCCGCCCAATCCGACGCCGCCTCGCTCCACGCGTCCCGCGCCCTCCACGCCTCCGGCACCGCGTCCGCCGAAACCCTCGCCGCCGGCGCCCACGCCGCCGCCGGCTCGATCCGCGTCGTCTCGGCCGTTGCCGCCGTTCCCCTCTGGCTCGGCGGCGCCGCCCTCTCGACTGCCGGCCATGCCTCCCTGCACGTCGGCCACGTCTCCGCCCACGCCGGCCATCACACCACCCGCGCCGCCGCCGACTTCTGGCAAACCGCCACCGCCGCCCCGGCGCACGCCATACCTGCCGCCTGCACCGGTCCACGCCGTCCGCCGCTCGATCGCACCGTCGGCCTGCCGCCACGCGCCACCGCGGCGCCGATCTGCGACCCGTCTCCCGCCGAAGCCTTCCGTCGCCACCGCTCCTTGTAACCCGTGCCGCCGCTCGCCGTGTCCTTGCGCGCGTTTCTTTTTCCGCGGCCAGTGCTGGCGCTGCTCGTCGCTCTCGCCGCCGCCGTCGCCGCCCAAGCCGGCAGCGGCGACGGCAACACCGACGGCCTCGCCAAATTCGGCGCCGACGCGATCCGTGCCTTCACGCTTCGCCTCAACGACGAACTCGACCGCCGCACCGTCGACGTCGCGATCCTCGCCCGCGCCGGCCGCCCCCGGGCCGAACTGCCCCCCGGCATCGCCTACACGCATGTCGCGTTCGCCGTCTTCGAGCCCGTGCGCACCGCCACCGGCGCGATCGCCCACACCTACACCGTCTACAACCTCTACCAAGGCGACGCCGGCCGCTCCGACCGCAGCTACCTCGCGCAGGATTTCACCCACGATTTTCTCGCCGGTATGCTCGAGCCGGACGTCGCCGTCTGCGTGCCCGTGCCCGAGCTCCAGCGCCGGATCCTGGCCGTCCTCCGCTCGCCCGCCTACGGCGCGCTGCACAATCCCGCCTATAACCTCGCCGCCAACCCCGCCGTCGACCGCTTCGACAACTGCGTCACCCACACCCTGAAAATCTGCATCGCCGCCATCTACGGCACCGCCGACCGCACCCGCATCTACGGCAACATCCGCGCCTACTTCCAACCCACCCCGGTCCACCTCGGTCCGCTCCGCACGCTCGGTTCCGCGTTCACGCCCGCCCTGAGCCGCGAGGACATGGACCCCGCCGGCCTCCGCACCGCGACCTACGAATCGCTCCACGCCTTCCTCGCCGCCAACGGCCTCGTGCAAACCGCGTTCACCCTGCGGGTGCGGTAAACCGCGTTTACCGCGCCTCCGCTCCCGGCGTCGCGCCACCCGCCAGCGCCGCCTCGACCTGCGCCCGCGTCGGCATCGCCGCCTGCGCGCCGAGTGCCAGTGTCGCCAGCGCCGCGGCCGCGTTCGCACGCCGCACCGCCTCCGGCCATCCGCTCCCGCGCCCCAGCTCCGCCGCCAACGTCCCCGCAAAGGTATCGCCCGCCCCCACCGTATCGCGCGGCCGCACCGGCAGCGTCGGCACCGCGGCGATCTCGCCGGCCGGCCCGATGAGCAACGTCGGCTCCGCCCCGCGCGTGATCACCAGCCGCCGCAACCCCCGCCCCCGGATCCGCGCCGCGCGATCGGCCGGCGACATCCGCATCCAATCCTCGGGCGCACAGCCGAAAATCGCCGCCGCCTCGTGCTCGTTCACGATCACCGCCTCGACCGGAAACTCGCCCCACGGAAACTCCGCCGGCACCGGCGACGCGTTCAGCAGCGTGAGCACGCCCGCCGCCGCCCCGAGCCGCAGCGCCTCCGCCCCCGCCGCCGCGCCCGCTTCGAGTTGCACCAGCAGCACCGCCGCGCCCGGCAACGCCGCTCGCAACGCCCACGCCGCGATCCGCGCGTTCGCCCCCGGGTCGACCACGATCAGATTCTCGCCGCGTGCGTCGACGTAGACGTGCGCCGTCCCCGTCGCGACACCCGGCACCGTCGCCACGTGGTCCGCCGCGATCCCTTCGCGCGCGAGGTGCGCGCGATACGCGCGCCCGTCGGCATCGTCGCCCACCGCGCCGACGAGCGTCACCGCCGCGCCCTGCCGCGCCGCCGCCACCGCCTGGTTCGCGCCCTTGCCGCCGAACTGCCGCTCCGTCGCCCGCGCCACCACCGTCTCCCCCGGCCGCGGCAG
>JBILLY010000433.1:0-4766 GCA_044375835.1 Opitutaceae bacterium | reverse complement strand
AGCACCCCCGGCCGCGCCGCGGCTCGGCGGGACGACGGGCACCGCCAGGCCCAGCTGCGCCGCACTCCGCCACTTTTCCTGCGGCAGCGCGCCGACCGCCATCACCGCCAGCTGGCTCGCGACGAAGCCCAGCAGCGCCCAGAAAGCCGCGCCCATGAAGCCGTAACTGTGCAGGCCGACGCCGAGCATGTTGACGCCGAACCAGCTCCAGGCCGTCACGACGTTGCCGAAGATCGCCAGCTGCACGAGGCCGCGCTCCCGCACCAGCCCGGCGAGCCGCGCGTGCAAAATCACCGCGCACCAGATCACGATGATCAGCGCGCCGTTCTCCTTCGGATCCCAGCCCCAGAAGCGCCCCCACGACTGGTCCGCCCAGATCCCGCCCAGCACCGTGCCGACGAGGCTGAAGAACGTCGCGAAGCACACCACGCCGTAGATCATCCGCGCGAGCGCGCCGGCCGTCGCGCGGTCCAGCGAGCGCGTGAGCACGCCGCGCGCGACGTAGACCAGGCCGAGAAAACCCGCGAGAAACATGGCCGAGTAGCCGACCGTGATGGTCACCACATGCGTCGCCAGCCAGAAGTTCGAGTCGAGCACCGCCCGCATCATCTCCATCGTGTCCCCGCCGAGCGACAGGTGGTGGGCGATCAGCAGCGCCGCGAAGCCCGTGAGCCCGGCCGCCACGCTCCCGATCGCGTTGCGGAAGCTGTATTCAAGAAACAGGCACAGCCCGACCGCCCCCCAGCCGACGAAGAGGGCCGAGGAGTAGAGGTTCGTCACCGGCGGCCGCCCCTCCAGCCACATGCGCGCCCCGATGCCGGCCGTCGTCAGCGCGAACGCCACCGTCACCAGCCCGAAGGCGCAGCGCCCCAGCACCTCCGGCCAGCGCAGCCACGAAGCCACCGCGAGGAGAAAGGCCGCCACGTAGAGCGCCATGCTGGTGTAGAAGGGCTGCGCCGCGTTGAAACGCACCTCCAGCGCCGTGCGGCGCAGCGTCGCTGCGTGGTCCGCCGCGAGGCCCAGGCTCAGCCCGCGCCCCGCCGCGTTGAAGGCCGCGGCATCGCGCGCTTCCCAGGCGCGGCCCAGCGCCGCGTAGCTCAGCGCCGCCGGCTCCACCTTGCCCGTGCCGAGCGCCGCCGCCCACGCCGCGCCGGCCGTGTGCCACGTCTGCGGTTCCCGCACCGGATCGAGCGGCGGGATCACGCGCAGGTAGGCGTAGGAATCCATCGTGTTGAACTCGCGCCCCAGCCCGAGCAGCTCCGCCGCCGCCGGCGTCGCGTGGCCGGCGCCGCCCATGCCCGCCGCCGCCCGCAGCTCCGGCAACCGGACCGCGAGCGCCGCGCTGTCGCGCAGGAAGGTCGCGTTGCCCGGCGGCACGAGGCTCGCCTGCAGCCGCTGGTAGAGCGCGAGCCCGTCGCGCAGCTGCACCACGGCGCTCTGGAAGGTCGTGCGCGCCGCGCTCTCGACGTCGTCGGCCAGCCGCGCCTGCCGGTCGATGTCCGGCAACCGCGGGCGCATCTGCGCCAGCGAAAACCGTTTCCCGCCCGCCCCGTCCCCGGTGCCGAGACCGGCGAGCGACAGCACCTCGGGGTGCACGATCTCGAAGACCTGATACGTGTCCGCCCGCTCCGGCCGGTAGAGCACGTCGAGCAGCCACTCCGCGGGCGCCAGGTTCGCGCCGTCCGGCGCCGTCACGCGCTGGCGCCCCTGCAACATGAGCAGCGTGGTGCGCGCCACGGTGTCGAGCGGCTTGAGCCGACCGTTGACCAGCGTCGGCAGGCGCCCGAAGGCGACGGTGTCGAACTCGCCGGCGGAGCGCGGCGCGCGCCACGTGAGCGCCACGCCCACGAGGGCGGCGAGCGTGACCAGGGCGGGGAGATAGTTTTTCATGCGGCGGCGGGAACGGGTCGGGGCGTGCGGCGCCCGGCGAAAGTCACCAGGTGCAGGCCGAACTGGAGGAGCAGACCGAGCGACATCAGCCCGCAGGCGACGTAGGGCATCAACCACGAGGGATTGCGCACGACCTGCAGCACCGTGGTGCGGTCGTTGTTCGCGAAACCCGCCTGGTAGAAGGTCAGCCCGGCGTGGCGCAGCGGGTTGTTCATGTAGATCACGACCTCGCGCCCCGGCCGGCCGTCGCCGGGGTCGAGCCGCAGCGTGCTGGAGAAGTTCTTCGGGATCTGCGTCCCGGGATAGCGGTCGTGCGTGAATTTCAGCAGCGTGAGCGCGAAGGTCTGGTAGGCCCGGCGCGGCCGCAGCGCGAGCCGCCAGGTGCGCCCCGCGTGCGTGAACTCCTGCGCGTCCTGCAGCAGTCCCGCCGCGAGAAAGGTCCCGATCGGTCCGTCCGCTCCGACGAGCTCCACATAGGCAGCGGGAAAGTTCTCCGCCTTCGGTTGGTAGCCGAACGGCTGCGGCGCCGCCGCCCATTGCAGGCCCGCGCCGTGCGTCGCCGCCACGAGCGCGCCTGCGCCGTTGCCGCGTCGCGGCTGCAGGGTCGAGTTCGGGAAAAACACCCGCGGCACCACCCGGAAGGGCAGGCGCGCGTGCGCGATCGGCGTCTTGTCCGCCAGCCGCTCCGTCGGGATCGACACCACCTCGTCGTAAGCCGCGTCGGTCGTGTCGGTGAGCGCCAGCTCGTAGTCGCGGTGGCTCTCCGCGTAGTTCCGGGTCTGCCCTTCGTCGAGCCGCAGGTAGAAGTCCTCCTGCCAGAGCCCCGTGAGCAGTTCGCCCACGAGCAGCACGATCAGCCCCGCGTGCGCGAGCGCGACCCCGGCCTTGCGCCAGGCAAACGTGAAGCGCCGGACGAACCCGCCCGTGAGGTTCAGCAGCAGCAGGCCGCCGATCGTGTAGCCGCCCGGGAACAACGGGATCGCCACCGGCCCCGCGTAACCGTAGACCACGAAGGCCCGGAAATACTTCTCCTGCACCGCCCAGATCCCGAGGTTCACCTGGTCCAGCGTCGCGGCGAAGACCAGAATCATCCCCAGCACCAGCAGCGCGACAGAGAGTTTGAGCGAGCAGAGCGTGTCGACGACGGCGGCCCGCAGGGCGGCGAGGCGGCCGGAGCGCGGGGAGTAAATTGGATCGGACATGGCGGCGGTGGGTGGGGCGCCAAGGTGCCAGAGCGCCCCCGCCCTTGCTCCGCGTTTCTTGCGGAGCCCTGCGCGAGACTTGGGTCCGTGCCGATTCCCCGCGACGCGGCTCGGCAAGGTTTGCGGTCTGCTTCGCAAGCGATGCACAGCCAGCGCGCTTCGTTTGCGGCATGATCGCGCCGTTACCAAGGCAACCTTCCGCCTCTTCGCTCCACCCATGAAAACCGAAATGAAACACATCTTCGCCGGGGCGCTCATCGCCGCCGGCGCCGCCATCGCCCTCGCCGCTCCCGTCGCCGAAAACTGGGAGAACCACTGCGCCAAGTGCCACGGCGCCGACGGCAAAGGCCAGACCAAGGCCGGCAAAAAACTCAACGTGAAGGACTACACCGACGCCAAGGTGCAGGCCGACATGAAGGACGAAGACATGATCAAGGCCACCGCCGACGGCGTCTTCGAGAAGGGCAAGGAACGCATGAAAGCCTACAAGGACGAGCTCAGCGCCGCCGAGATCAAGGAACTCGTCGCCTACATCCGCAAATTCAAGTCCTGAGCGCGCCGTTCGCGCCCTGACGCCGCCGGCGCGGAGCATCTGCGCTCCGCGCCGGTGTTGTTCCCGCCTCCCGTCCCTCCGATCCCCCCGCCGCCATGCCCGCCGAAGATCCCTCCCCCGCTCCGATCGCGCCCGTCGCGCGCTCGCACTACAACAACTGGATCAGCGCCATCGGCGCCGTCGTGGCCATCGGCGCCCTCTTCTCCTTCGCGCTGCTCGCGTGGATGGACCTGACCGGCGGCAACTCCAATCCCTACCTCGGCATCTTCACCTACCTGGTCGCGCCGGGTTTCCTCATCGGCGGCCTCGGCCTCATGGGCTTCGGCGCCTGGGCGCAGCGCCGCTGGCTCATCCGCCACGGCGCCACGATGCCGGACAAGTGGCGTCTCGATTTTCACAGCCCCAAGCAACGCCGCCGGCTCGTGCTCTTCGGCGCCGCCGGCCTCGGCTTCATCATGCTGAGCGCCTTCGGCAGCTACCAAAGTTTCCACTACGCCGAGTCCAACGCCTTCTGCGGCCAAGTCTGCCACTCCGCCATGAACCCGGAGTGGGTCACCTACAAGCGCGGCTCCCACGCCCGCGTCGACTGCGTCGCCTGCCACGTCGGCGAGGGCGTCGAACACTTCATCAAGGCCAAGCTCAACGGCACCCACCAGCTCATCGCCTACACGCTCGACAACTACAACCGCCCGATCGACACCCCGATCAAGAACCTCCGCCCCGCGCAGGACACCTGCGAGAAATGCCACTGGCCGGAGAAGTTCCACGGCAACGTCGAGATGAACTTCGAGCACTTCCTCTCCGACAAAAAGAACACGCCCTACACCGCGCGCATGCTGCTCCACGTAAACAAGAGTTCCCCCGGCAGCCCGCTCGGTGGCATCCACTGGCACGTCAACGAAAACGAACGCGTCGAATACTTCGCCAAGGACGAGAAGCGCCAGGAGATCCCCTGGATGCGCGTCACCAATCTCCGCGACGGCTCCGCCCGCGTCTTCCGCACCGACGACTTCAAGGGCGAACCGCCCGCGCACAAGATCCGCGTGATGGACTGCATGGATTGCCACAATCGCCCCGCGCACACCTTCCCGACCGCCAACGACAGCGTCGAGAAAGCCATG
>JBILLY010000430.1:0-4776 GCA_044375835.1 Opitutaceae bacterium | reverse complement strand
GCGCGCCTCGGCTCGGCCGCGGTGCGGGATATCCATCCGGCGGACCGCGGGGTGGCCCTGCGGCACTGGGCGGAGGTCCGCGCCGGCAAGTCCGAGCTGCGGCGCTGCCAGGTGCGCCTGCGGTGCGCCTCCGGCGCGTGGCTGTGGATGCAGGCGTCGATCCGCGGGAAATGGTATCCGGACGGGCGCTTCCGCGGCGCCGTCGGCAGTCT
Organism: Opitutaceae bacterium; assembly: GCA_044375835.1. Lineage (GTDB taxonomy): Bacteria > Verrucomicrobiota > Verrucomicrobiia > Opitutales > Opitutaceae > ER46. Next base: position 4,564 of record JBILLY010000430.1, on the reverse strand, counting down.
GAGCGACATCGCGTCGCTCAAGGCCGCCGAGGGTGAGCTGCAGGCGGCGCGGCAGGCGGCGGAGTCCGCGAACAAGGCGAAGAGCGAGTTTCTCTCGACGATGAGCCACGAGCTGCGCACGCCGCTCAACGCCGTGATCGGCCTGACCGAGTCGCTGCTCGAGATGGGCCCGCCCTTCGACCCCGAGCGGACCAAGCGCTACGTGACGATCATCCACCAGAGCGGCCGGCAGCTGCTGGCGATGATCAACGACATCCTCGATCTGGCGCGCATCGAGGCGGGGAGGATTCAGGTCAACGCGACCGACTTCGACCTGGGCCACCTGCTCGCGGGCGTGCTCGACGCCGCGCAGCACGAGATCCGCGGCAAGGCCCTGCGCGCCGACTTCCCCCGGCCGGCGGGGTCGCTGTCGGTGCGGGCCGACGAGCGGCTGCTGCGGGTGGTCGCGCAGAACCTGCTCAGCAACGCGGTGAAGTTCACGCCGAAGGCGGGCAGCGTGGCGCTGCGGGCCGCCGTGACGCCGGCGGGCGTGGAGTTTGCGGTGCAGGACACGGGCATCGGCATCGCGCCGGAGCAGCAGGCGAAACTCTTCCGGCCCTTCGAGCAACTCGACGCCTCCCTCGACCGCACCTACGGCGGCACGGGTCTCGGGCTCGCGCTGGTGCAGCGCATCGTGCAGCTGCACGGCGGCGAGATCGCGGTGGAGAGCGCGCCCGGCACCGGGAGCACCTTCACGGTCCGCCTGCCGGCGGCGTGCGTGCCGCCCCCACCCGCGCCGGGCCGGCCGCCGCGCGAACGGTCGGTGCTGATCGTGGACGACGACCCGCGGCAACAGGTCCTGCTCGGCGATTTTTTCCGGCGCCGCGGCTTCGCGGTGCGGCAGGCGGAGCGGGCGCAGGCCGCCCTCGACGCGCTCGCGGCCGGCGTGCCCGGCCTGCTGATCGCCGATGTGAACATGCCCGGCATGAGCGGGCTCGCCCTGATCGCGCGGGTGCGCGCGACGCCCGCCTGCGCGGGCCTGCCGATCCTCGCCGTCACGGCGCTGGCCGAGGCCGAGGAAGGCGCGCGTTGTATCGCCGGCGGCGCCGACGCACACTTGCCCAAACCCGTCTCGCTGGCCGCGCTTTGGCAGAAAACCACGGCCTTGACCGGCCTCTCCGCATGACTCCGAAGATCCTCATCGTCGACGACGAGCCCCTGAACCTCGCCACCCTCGAAGCCTTTTTGGCGGGCGACGGCTACGACCTGCAGTTCGCCGCCGACGGTCTCGAGGCCTGCGCGAAGGCGCTGACCCTCCAGCCGGACCTGATTTTGCTGGATGTGATGATGCCGGAGCTGGACGGCTTCGGAGTGTGCCGGCGCCTGCGGGCGGACCCGGTGGTGGGCCGCGTGCCGATCATCATGGTCACGGCGCTCGACGACGAGCGTTCGCGGCTCGAGGGGCTGCGAGCGGGGGCGGACGACTTCATCACCAAGCCCTGCCGGCGCGAGGAGCTGCGCGCGCGGGTGCGCACGGTGGCTTCGCTCAACCGCTTCCGGGCGATCGCGGAGCACAGCGAGCGCTTCGAGCGGCTGTTCGAGCTGTCGCCGGCGGCGATCGTGCTGGCCGATCCCGCGGGGCGCGTGGTGGCCGCCAACGGCGCCGCGAATTTCTGCCGGCCCGGGACGGAGGTGGCGGCGGCCTTCGATACGGCTTCACAGGCGAGATTGGCGCGGCTGCTCGGCGCCGCGGTGGACGCGGCCCCGGGCGCGACGGTGGCGCCGCTGCCGGCGGAGGTGCGGCTCGCCGAGGCGGACCGGATCTTCCATGTGCGCATCGCGCCGGCGCCCGAGGCCGGAGTGCGGCACGCCCTGCTCGCCTTCGACGATGTGACGGCGGAGGTGCACGCGCGGGAGGAACTCGCGCGCCTCAACGCCTCGCTGGAAGAGGAGGTGCGGGCGCGCACGCAGCAGCTCGAGGAAGCCAACGGCCTGCTCCTGTCCTACGCGGGGTTCGTTTCCCACGATCTGCGTTCCCCGCTCACCGTGATGAAGGGCTACCTCTCGCTGATCCAGGAGGGCGTGGTGGCGGTGAACCCGGAGGCCGCGCCCCTGATCGAGCACGCCTACAACGCCAGCATCACCATGCAGGAACTGATCCAGAACATCCTGCAGCTCGCGCAGGATGTGCACGACGGGGTGCGCGGCGAACCCACCGGCGCGATCGATCCGACCCCGGTGATCCGCAAGCTCGCGATGCGCATGCAGGAGCTGTTTCCGGAAACCAAGGTCGCGGTCACGGTCGCGGCGCTGCCCCCCGTGGGCGTGTCCGCGGTGCTGGTGGAGCGCGTCTTCTACAATCTGCTGACCAACGCGGTGAAATACTCCGCGGCGAGCGCGCAGCCGACCGTCGAAGTGGGCGCCGCGCTTGACGACGCCGGTCCCGTGCTGTGGGTGCGGGACAACGGCGTCGGGTTCGACGCGCGGGACTCCGACCGGCTCTTCCGGGAGTTCAGCCGCCTCTCGACCGCGGGCAAGACCGAGGGCTTCGGGCTCGGGCTGTCACTGGTGGCCAAGCTGGTGCGCGCGCACGGCGGCCGTATTTGGGCGGAGAGCGAAGTAGGGCAGGGGGCGACCTTCTTCGTGCAATTGCCGGGGCCGGCCGGGGCCGAGGCTGCAGCCCGGGAGAGCTGACGGGGCATGGCCGGATTTCTGAAACAACCCGTGCGGGTCGCGCTGATCGTCGCCGCCGCGGCCGCGACCCACCTGGTGCGCATCGAGCTGCCGGGCCAGGCGCAGCTGCTGCTGGCGCCCTTTTTCTACCTGCCGCTCGTGCTGGTGCTGCCGCTGCCGTGGGCGGTGGCGACGGCGTTTTGCGCGATGCTTCCGACCGTGTTGTATTTCAACTACCCGGTCGTGCTCGCGCTGGCGGTGGCGGAAGCGTTGTGGCTGCGCGGGCTGGGTGATCGCCTGCGGCTTTCGACCCTGACCACGGGGGCCCTCTTCTGGACGGTGGCGGGCGGACCTTTTGCCTGGCTGCTGTATGGGCAGGTGGCGGATTTGCCGCGGGCGCTCGTGTGGATCCTGGTGACCAAGACGGCGATCAACCATCTCGCCGCTCTCGCGATGGCGATCTTCCTGGTGCGCCAGACGAGACTGGCGGATTGGCTCGAGCACCGGGCGCCGGCGCGGCCGCGGATGCGCGAGACGGTCTTCCAGTCGGTGTTCATCCTGGCGCTGGTTCCGCTCGGCGCATTCACCGTCGGGATTTCGACGATCCTGCGCCGGCAGGTCGAAGCCGAGAACCGCGACATTCTCCGCGCGACGGTGGTGCGCAGCGCGCAGCAGATGGAATTGTTTCTGGAGAATCACCGGGCGGTGGTGACGGTGGCCGGCCGGCTGCTGAGCCGGCAGAACACGGATCCGCAGGCGCTGCTCGACGAGACGCGGCGGGCGCACCCGGAGTTCATCACGATGCTGATCGCCGATGCCGACGGCCGCATCACCCATTGGTCGGCGAACCAACCGGCGCGACCGGGAAATTTCGGGCCGGTGGCGGACCGGGACTACTTCCGCGTGGCGCGCGACACAGGGCGACCGTATGTCTCCGGGGTGTTTCGCGGGCGGGGTTTCGGGCGGGATACGTTGATGGCGATTTCGGCTCCGGTTTACGATCAGGCGGGCCGATTCGCCGGGGTGGTCGAGGGTTCGATCGAGGTGCAGGATTTCGGGCGCAACGTCGCGCTCAAGGCCGCGCTGCAACAGTCGGCGCTGATCATCGCCGATGCGGCGGGGCGGGTGATTTATGCGGATGAAGACGCCTGTGTGCCGCCTCTGGCTGATCTGCGGCACTATCCGCAGCACGAGGTGATGGCCCAACCGGCCGGCGGCCAGATCGTGGTTTTCGACCAGTTGGACCGCTCGGGGGTGAAGACGATGTATTCCGCCACCCAGGCGGTCGCGCACAGCGGCGCGCGGGTGATAGCGCAGCGGCCGACGCTGGCGAGCATGCAGTATCTGTCGTGGGTCTACCTGATGATCGCCTGCTGCGCCTTGGGTTTCGTGGCGATCGCCGCGCTGGTGGCGCGGGCGACGAACCGGCGCCTGGCGGTGCCGCTCGAATCTTTCGCCCGCGGGGCGAGCAGCCAGGCGGCGCGCCGCGTGGTGGAGCCGATCGAGAACCCGTCCCCGGCGGCGTCCTACGAGATCCAATTGGTGTTCCGCGCCTTCAACCAGCTCGCCGTCCAGCTGCACGGCACGCACGAACTGCTGCGGCAGCAGAACGCGGACCTCGACCGCCGGGTGGCCGAGCGCACCCGCGAGGCGGAGGAGGCGCGCCGGCAGGCGGAGGCGGCGAGCCAATCGAAGACGGATTTCCTCGCGATGACCGGGCACGAGATCCGGACGCCGCTCAACGCCATCATCGGCCTGGCGGACGCAGTGGTGGAGAAGACGGCCGATCCCGAGGCCGCCGAGCGTCTCCGCACCATCAGCCGGTCCGGCGCGCGTCTGCTCGGGGTGGTCAACGATCTGCTCGACCTCTCGCGGGTCGAGGCGGGCCGGCTCGATCTCGAGCCCGCCCCGA
>JBILLY010000429.1:0-4787 GCA_044375835.1 Opitutaceae bacterium | reverse complement strand
CCGCCGCCGCAAACGCCTCCGCCTTGGCGACGTCCCAGAACACTTTCTTGTCGCGCTCGCTCGTCACCGTCGGCGCCCCGAGCAATTTCAACCGGTCCGGCGACGCCGCATACGCGTCGAGTTCCGCCTTCGCCTCCAGCCCGCCGAAGGTCCCGTGCGCCTCCCAGAATTTCTGCGGCGTGAAATTCTCGATCAACCGGTCGCGCGCCACCACCAGCGCCAGCGTCGGTGTCTGCACGCGTCCGACCGACCACACTTTCCAGTCCCCGCGCCCGCGCGGCAGCGTCTTCGTCGCGAGCACCGTCACGTTCATGCCCACGAGCCAGTCCGCCTGGTCGCGCGTGAAGCCCGCCTGCGCCAGCCCGTTGTAGGCCTTCAGCGGCGTCCGCGCGCCAAAGGCCTCGCGCAGGCCCTCGACCGTCATCGTCTGCGCCCACATGCGCGAATACACCGTGCCGCCCGGCGCACCCACGCCGCGCAGCGCCTTGCGGAAAATCACCTCGCCCTCCCGCTCCGCGTCGCAGCCGTTCACGATCTCGGCCCCCGCGTGCGCCTTCGCCTCGGCCCGGAGCGTATCCAAAAAACTCCCGCCGTCGGCCCGCGGCTCCTCGACGAACTCCCAGCGCTTCGCCGGCACGATCGGCAGGTCGTGCACGTTCCAGTTGGCGAACTTCGGGTCGTAGGTTTCCGGCTTCGCCAGCTCGAAGAGATGCCCACGCGCCGACACCACCGTCAGCTCCGTGCCGTCCGGCATCGTCCCGCGGTGCGGCCCCTGTCCGCCGAAGTGGCCGCCCGTGAGCGCCGCGGCGAAGTCGCGCGCCGCAGACGGCTTTTCGGCCACGAGGAGGATTCTGGGCATCGCGCGCCATCCAACCGCCCCGCCCGCCCCGCGACAAGCCCCGCGCTCCCCTTTTCCCAGCCGCTCCGCCCCCTTCCCCCTTCGCACCTGCTCGCGTTCCCACCTTCGCACTCTCCCACCTTCGCACCTCCTCGCTCTCTCACCTTCCCACCGCCTCACCTCCTCCCGCACAAATCCGGCTTGCGCCCGACTCCGCCCGCCCAAACGTCCGCCGCGTGGATGCTCCCCGCGCCGACCTCTCGCAGTGGTTCGCGACCGAACTCGCCCCGCACGAGCCCGCGCTCCGCGCCTACCTCCACGGCCTCGTCGCCCCCGCCGAGGTCGACGACCTCGTCCAGGACACCTACGCCCGCCTCCTCCGCGCCCGCGAGCGCGGCCCCGTCGCCCATCCCCGCGGCCTCCTTTTCGCCACCGCCCGCAACGCCGCCCGCGACCTCTTCCGCCGCCGCGCCGTCGCCGGCCCCTCGATTCCCATAGCGGAACTCGACCGCTCCTGCGTCTTCGATGGCGCGCCCAACGCCGCCGAGACCGCCAGCCGCCGCCAGGAAGCCGACCTGCTGGCTGCCGCGATCGCGGAGCTCCCGCCGCGCTGCCGTGAAATCCTCGTCCTCCGCAAATTTGAAAACCTCTCCCACCGCGAAATCGCCGACCGTCTCGGCATCGCCGTGCACACCGTCGAGGCCCAGCTCACCAAGGCCCTCCGCCGCTGCGAAGAGTTTTTCGCCCGCCACGGCCTGCCCTGACGCATGAGCCGACCGCCGCCCGAGCCCGACGCCGCCGTCCGCGCCGCCGCCGCCGCCTGGACGGTGCGCCGCGACCGCGGTCTGTCCGCCGCCGAGTCCATCGACTACGAGCTGTGGCTCGCCGCCGACCCGCGCCACTCCGCCGCCATGCAGCGCTCCGCCGCCGCGTGGTCCTTGCTCGATCGCATCCCCGAATCCGCCGCCGCCCCCGTCGTGGCCGCGGCCACCCGTCGTCGCGCCTTCTGGCGCCGGCCCATTGTGCTCGGCGCCGGCGCCACCCTCGCCGCCGCCGCGGCCGCCGTGGCCCTGCTGCTCCTCCGCCCCGCCCCGCCCGCCGCAGCCGCCGCCGCGCTCCCCGCGGTCGCCGCCGCCGCGCCGCGCCTGCTCACGCTCGCCGACGGCTCCGTCGTGCACCTCAACACCGGCGGCGAGATCCGCGCCCGCTTCACCGCCGGCGAGCGCCGCGTCGAACTTGTCCGCGGCGAGGCCCACTTCGCCGTCGCCAAGGACCCCGCCCGCCCCTTCGTCGTCCACGCCGGCAATCTCGACGTCCGCGCCGTCGGCACCGCCTTCAACGTCCAGCTCCAGTCCGGCGCCGTCGATGTCCTCGTCACCGCGGGCACCGTGCAGCTCGGCGCCGCCGCCGAACCCGCCCCGGCCTTCGCCCGCGTCGCGCGCGAACCGATCCCGCTGCTCCGGCCCGGCCACCGCGCCGTCGTTTCCCTCGCCCCCGTCACGCCCGCCACCGCCGTCGTCGTCACCACCGCGACCGCCGACGAGATCTCCCGCACGCTCGCCTGGCAGGCGCCGCTCCTGCGCCTCGGCGGCGCCACCCTCGCCGAGGTCGCCCGCGAGTTCGAGCGCCGCTCCGGTCGCCGCGTCGTCCTCGCCGACCCCGAACTGGCGGCGCTCCGCCTCGGCGGCCGTTTCCGCGCCGACGATCTCGACGGCTTCACTCACCTGCTGGCGACCACCTTCGACCTCGCCGTCGAGCATTCCGCCGACGGTTCGCTCGTGCTCCGGAAAAAAACGTCCGGTTCGCGATAGCGGGAATCGCCGGCTGCCGCGTCTTCCCCGCGCCGTCGGCCTCCGGGCCGATGGAGAAACCTATTCCATGCTATCCCTCAACCGTCGGGTCGGTCGGCATCCCCGCCTCCTCCTGGCGCTCCCGCTGCTTTTCCTTTTCGCGCTGTCTCCGCCTCACCTCCGTGGTGCCGACGCATCACGACGGTCGTTCGCCCTCCCGGCGGCGGACGCGGAGATGACGCTGGAGACGTTTTCCGATCAAGCCGGCGTGCAACTCGTCTACCTGATCGAAGACGTGCGGGGGGTGACGACCAACCCCGTGCAAGGCGTGTTCACCGTCCGCGACGCACTCGAGCGGCTGGTCGCCCACACCGCGCTGAGGGTCGAGCAGGATGGAAAAACCGGCGCCTACATCCTCAAACCCGCCCGTGCCGGCGACCGCACCTCGCCTGCCGCTCCTCCCGCCCAACCCGCCGCCCCTCTTCTACCGAACGTGAAAAAAACAACACCCGCCTCCCTCTTCACCGCTTGGCTCGCCCTCGCCTTTGCGCCCTTGGGCGCCGACTCCGCCGAGCCCCCTGCACCCGCCCCTGCCGGAGCCGTGAAGTTGGCCGCTTTCACCGTCACCGGGTCCAACATCCCCACGGCCGCCGACGCCGTGGCCGCGCCGATCACGATCATCAATCGGGACGAGATCGAGCGGACCGGCCTTGGCTCCAACCTCCTCGAAGTCGTGCAAACCCGCATGCCCAGCTTTGCGGGCAGCGGCAATCTGGGTGCCACCAACGGCAATATCGCCGGCGGCACCGCGACCTCCGGCGGCTCGCAACTTTCCCTGCGCAACCTTTCCACCCTCGTGCTCCTCGACGGCCGGCGTCTGCCCGACAGCGGCGCCAGCGCGCGCGGCGGTCGCGCCTTCGTCGATGTGAACCAGATTCCGCTGGCCGCCATCCAGTCGATGGAAGTGCTGACCGACGGCGCCTCCGCCATCTACGGCTCCGATGCCGTCGGCGGCGTGGTGAACGTGAAACTGAAACACGACTACCAAGGCCTGGAAATCGGCGGGCGCTACGCGATGTCGACGGGCGACGGCGACTACACCCAGCGCTCCGCGTATCTCGTGGCGGGAGCCAAGACCGACCGCATGGGCGTCACGGTTTCGTTTTCCCAGTCGCGCATCACGCCGTTGCTCCAGTCCGAGCGCCCGTTCTCCAATCCGCAGCGGGGCAAGTCGGCGACGATCTCCGGCGCCCTGGGCCAGTCGTCGACCGCGTTTCCCACGGCCTTTCTCCGGCCCGGCTTGAACTCGCCCAGCCTCGCGACGCCGACCGGCCCCGCGGCCGTCTTCGCCGACCTCAACGCCTTGGTCGCCTCCGGCATCTACCAGGCCTCCTCCGTCCAGCCGATCGCGGATACGTTCGATCTGGCGCCGTTCGTCACGCTCACGATCCAATCCCGCAAGCGCGCGCTCACCTTGGCGACCACCGTCAAACTCATCCCGGATCGCCTCGAGCTGTTCGTCGAGGCCATGGACTCGACGAGCGACAGCTGGTCGCAGCAGGGCGCGCTCGGCATCACGACCGCGGTCCCGGTCAACGCGCCCTACAATCCCACCCGCTCCGCGCTGTTCGCGGCCTTCCGCTATACCCCCGACGTGCGGCGCGCCGAAAACTCCGCGCACCTGCGGCGTCTCGTGGGCGGTTTCCGCGGGAAAATCGGCGACCGGTTCCAGTGGGAGGCCGGCTACAACACCAACGCCAACCGCCTCGAAAACTCGCTCGGCGGCCAATACTACTCGCCCAATCTCCAGTTGGCGCTCGCCGGCGGCTACGATGCGAACGGCAATCCCCAGGTCGGCGGCCGCTTCGCGCGCATTTTCCGCAACTACAACGCCCCGGCCAACACCACCACGCTCGCGCAATGGCAGGCCGCCGTCACCCCGGCCAATTCCATCGTCCAACCCGCGATCGATCTGCTCGCTCGCCCGGAAGGGATTTCACCCGCCGTCTTCGACAATATCCGCGGCGCGACGGCCAATCTCTTCAAGGCGGGGCTGACCCAGCTCGACGCCCGTGTCTCCGGATCGCTCGTCGATCTGCCCGCCGGTCCGCTCGGCGCCGCGCTCGGCCTCGACTATCGCCGGGAAAAACTGATCGGCA
>JBILLY010000157.1:0-8239 GCA_044375835.1 Opitutaceae bacterium | reverse complement strand
CGCCGCCCGCGGCCCGGCCGGCGTCGCCCGCACCCGCACCCGCACCTCCCCCCGCTCGGTGAACTTGATCGCGTTGCCCGCCAGATTCGTCAGCACCTGCCGGATCCGCCCCCGGTCCCCCACCAGCAGCGCCGCCGGCGCCGGGTCGAACTCGCACGTGAACTCCAGCCCCTTCTCGTGCGCCCGCGCCGCCAGCAACCCCACCGTCTCCTCCACCGTCCGCCGCAGGTCGAACTCCGCCGGATCCAGCCGCATCCGCCCCGCCTCGATCCGCGAAAAATCCAGGATGTCGTTGATGATCGTCATCAGGTTCTCCGCCCCGCCCATGATCGAGTGCACCATCTCCCGCTGGTCCTCCGTCAGCGGCGACTCCGCCAGCAACTCCGCCATGCCGCAGACCGCGTTCATCGGCGTCCGGATCTCGTGGCTCATCGTCGCCAGAAACTCCGACTTCAGCCGCGAGGCCTCCAGCGCCTGGTCGCGCGCCACCTCCAGGCTCGCCGCCAGCTGCTTGCGCGCCGTGATGTCCAGCACCGTCGACAACTCCTCGAAGTTGCCCGCCCCCGGCAGTTGCCGGCGCGTCCACGTCACCGCCACCCACCGCACCTCGCCCCCCGGTTGCAGGTAGCGCTTCTCCATCGCGAAGGTCGTGATCTCCCCGCGCCGCAGCTTCTCCATCGCCGGCTCCTGCACCGCCACGTCGTCCGGGTGCGTGCGCGCCAGGTAGATCCCCGGGATCACGCTGTCCGCCCGCGACACTCCGGTGATCCGCTCGTGCGCCGGATTCAGCACGCGCTCCGTCACCCCGTCCACCTGCCGCCGCCACCACACGCCCACCGGCATCTCGTCGAGCACCAGCCGCAGCCGCGCCTCCTGCTCCGCCAACGCATCCTCCGTCCGCCGCCGCTCCGTGATGTCCGTGATGAAGCCGTGCCACAGCACCCCGCCGTCCGCCTCCCGCTCCGGCACCGAATTTCCCTCCAGCCACCGCTCCGTTCCGTCGGCAAATCGCACCCGGTAGATGCTGTGCCAATGGCTCAGCCGCCGCGCCGACAGCGCGATCGACTCCACCACCGCCGGCACATCCTCGGGATGCAGCGTGGCAAACACCTTGCTCGCATCCTCCCGCACCTCCTCCGGCGACACCCGGTAGATCTGCCGGATACCGTCGCTCGAATAGGGGAATGAAAAATTGCCGTCCGGCCCCAACCGGAACTGGTAGATCATGCCCGGCAACTGCGCCCCCAGCTTGCCCAGCCGGGCAAACGCCTCCGACTTCGCCTCGTCCAGCTGCTTGCGCACCGTGATGTCCTGCGCGATCCCCAGAAAACCGATCGGCCGGCCCGCCGGATCCCGCAGCGCCGTCAGGTTCAGCCACACCGGCACCCGCCGGCCGTCGCGACCGACATACGTCCACTCGCGCTCGTCCGTGCCCCCGGCCTGCACCAGCGCCGTCGGCGCCTCCGCCCCGCCCGGCGGCAACCGGCCCGCCTTCGCCAGCTCCGCCCGGCACGCCTCCAACTCCCCCGCATCGTGCACCGCCGCCAGCGTCCGCCGGCCGATCATCTCCGCCGCCGTGTAGCCGAGCATCCGCTCCGCCCCCACGTTGAAAATCTCGATCACGCCGTCCGCATTCGTCGCGATCACGCTCAGCGCCGTCCCGTCCAGCACCCCCTGCAGCCGGCTCCGCGCCGCCGCCAGCTCCGCCGTCCGCTCCGTCACCAGCGCCTGCGCCCGCTCCCCCGCCGACTGCAACGCCAGCACCAGCGTCGCCAGCAGCAGCGTCGCCAGCGCGAAACTGACCGCCGTCCACGCCACCGGCGCCTGGTCCGCCACCAGGTAGCCCGGCCCGCGCCGCCACCCCAGCTGGAAACGCTGCCCGCCCAGCTGCAACGTCGTCGTCCGCTCGAACCGCGGCAACGCCCCCACCAGCATCGACGCCGCCTCCGGCGCCCCCGTCGGCAACGTCGACGCGCACAGCAGCCGCTCCGGCGACATCTCCCCTTCCTCGAACCAATACACCTCCAGCGTCTGCGCCAACGGCTGCAGCACCTCCTGCAGGAAATTGTCCGCGAAGAACTGCGCATACACCCAGCCCTCGTGCGCCGTCCGCCGCTGCGCCAACGTCGTCACCTCCGCCCCGCGGGTGTAGAACGGCACGTAGATCAGCAACCCCGAGCGCCGCTGCGCATCCTGCGTGCCCGGGATCCGCCGGTTGAACGCCGGCAGCCCAGTGTCCCGCGCCCGCTCCGCCGCCGCCCGCCGGCTCGGCTCCGTGCCGATGTTCCGCCCCAGCGACACCGCGTTGCGCGGCTGCGGCTCCGCGTAGGCGATCACATACCGCGGATCCTCGGGCGTCTCGATCGTCGATGGAAACGGCTTCAGCCTCATCTCCGGCGCCCCGTCCCGCTGCTGCGCCCGCAGCCACTCCGCCTCCGTCCCCGCCGCCAACGGGAAAATCACCCCCAGGCTGTTCAACGACGGATACCGCGTGTCCAACCGCAGCGACGCCACGTAGTCGTGCCATTCGCGCCGGCTCACCGCCTCCGACGCCGAGAAAAACGCCGCCCCGCCCAGCAGCGCGTCCACGTAGCTCTGCACCCGCACCTGGATCGCCGCCTCCACCGTCGCCACCCGCTCCCCGAAAATCTCCTCCTGCCGCCGCACCGTCCCGCGGTGCATCGTCGCGAGGATCCAGCCGCTCATCGACCACCCGATCAACAGCACCGCCAGCGGCACCATCGGCCGCCCCGGCCGGTGGAACACCGGCAACACCACCGCCACGACCGCCACCGCGAGCACGAACAGCTGCAGTTTGAGCAGACTCACGTGCAGCGCCGGACTGCGAAACGGCCCCATCCCCGCGAATTCCGCCGCCACCGCGCCCACCGCGATCAGCAGCGCCGCGATCCGCACCCCCGCCACCCCGTGCAACACCAGCGCCAACAGCAGCGCCGGAAACACCGCGAACAGAAACGCCCCCCCGGTCTCCGCCACAAACGCCAGCCAGCCCACCGCCGCCAGCACCGCCAGCGTCAGCGCCGCCCGCGCCCCGTCCGCCGGCGTCAACCGCCCCAGCTTTCCCGCCATCGCCGGCACCGCCTCCAGCAACGGCACCAGCAACAACACCCCCACCATGTCGCCGCGCCACCACGTCAGCCACAGATTCTCGAATTGCACCACGTCGCCCGCCAGCCACGAGACCGTGCCGGCTCCGATCGAGGCCGACACCGCGGGCGCCACACAGCCCGCCGCCGCCAGCCCCGCCGCATCGCGCCACGCCGCCGCCGGCATCCGCTCCCGCACCGTCCGCAGCAGCCAAGCCCCCGTCAGCGCCTCCGCCACGCTGCCCACCGTCACCAGCACCATCGCCACCGCCGAGAAATCCGCGTAGATCACCTCGAACGCCAGCACCGTCGCCGCCACCACCGGCCACTGCCGCCAACCGAATCGGCCGAGCATCCAGATCGCCACCCCCGAAGCGGGCCAGACCGCCCCCACGTTCTCCCGCAGCGCCGCCAGCGACAGCCCCAGTTTGCCCGCGCCGAACAACAACCCCGCCGCCACCGCCACGCCCAGCCACGTGCCGCCGCCGGCGCCGGCGCGGACCGTGGGTGACTCGGGTGACGTCGACATTGGAGATGCGTGAGCCGTCCGGCGGGGTGGGTTTCAGCCGACGCGCCGCGGCCGGCTCGCGGTGGAGGGATGCCCGGAACAACGGCACCCCGACGCAATTCTAAAGTCGCTCCGCCTCCGCTTCGCGCGAAATCAGGGCGCAGGGCAAAGCGGCGGCACGGCTGCATCAGAGGGGCGGGGCGACAGTCGTGGAGCTACGACCGCTCACCCAGCCGCCCGAACTCCGCCTGCCCGGGCCCCGCAACGCGACCCGCAGACGCGGCGCCCCGATCGGCGCCGCCTTGCCGCTGCGCGCGGGCACCTGCGCGCCCGGCGCCGCGTCACTCCCAGCGGCCCCGCGCCATCTCCGCCTCCACCCGCGCCCCTTCCTCGCGCACCGGCGCCACCGCCGCCGCCACGCGCTCCCACTGCCCCGCCGCCGCCGCTTCCTCCAGCTCGCGCAGCGCATCGCGCAGCCCGAGCGCCCCGATCATCGCGGCGTTCCCCGCATGCGCGTGCGCCAGCTCCGCCAGCTCCGCCCCCGCCCGCGCCGCCGCCAGCCGGCCGATCCGCTCCCACGCGTTCGCGTGCTCCGCCCGGAAAATCGCGCACAGCTCCGGCCACAACGCTCCCCCGCCCGCCCCCCGCAGCGCCCGCGCCTGCGCCAGCACGTCCGGATCGAGCACCGGCCGCCCCGCGTCGCCCCGCGCCACCGCCCCCGGCCCGCCCGGCGCCGCCGCTCCCGGCCCGCGGCGCGCCGCCGGCAACACCCGCTCCAGCGCCGCCCGCAGGTCCGCCGCCCGCACCGGCTTCGTCAACTGGTCGTTCATGCCCGCCGCCAGGCACTTCGCCCGGTCGTCCGCCATCGCATACGCCGTGAGCGCGATCACCGGGATCTGGCGGTCGATGCCCGCCTCCGTCCCCGCCCGGATCCGCCGCGTCGCCTCGTAACCATCCATCACCGGCATCTGGCAATCCATCAGCACCGCGTCGAACCGCCCCTCCGCCAGCCGCTCCAACGCCAGCTTCCCGTTCGCCGCCACCGCCACATCGTGCCCCAGCTTCGCCAGCAGCAACATCGCCACCCGCTGGTTGGCCGGATTGTCCTCCACCAGCAGCAGCCGCAGCGCCGGCCCCTCCGGCGTCGCCGCCGCACTCGCCGCCGCGCTCCGCCCCGCCCCCGGCTCGCCCGCCAACACCCGCGCCAGGCACCGGTGCAGCTGCGCGTCCGTCACCGGCTTCGTCAGATACGCCGCGATCCCCGCCGCCGTCACGACCGCCGGGTCCACATTCGGCCCCGCCGACGACAACATCACCAGCGGCAACCCCTGGCTCTCCGGCCGCGCGCGCAGCTCCACCGCCAGATCGACGCCCATCATCCCCGGCATCTGCCAATCCAGCAGCACCGCGTGCCACGGCCCCGCCTCCGGGTCCGCCAGCCGCGCCAACGCCTCCCGCCCCGAGGCCACCGCCTCCGCCGCCACGCCGAACCGCGCCAGCGGCCCCAGCGTCACCCGCCGCTGGATCTCCGTGTCGTCCACCACCAGCACCCGCCGGTTCTCCGGCAACGGCGCCGGCGCCGGCCCCGCGATCGGCCCCAGCTTCGTGAACGTCGCCTCGAACCAGAACGCCGACCCCTTCCCTTGCTCGCTCTCGCAGCCGATCGTCCCGCCCATCAGCTCCATCAGCTGCCGCGCGATCGCCAGCCCCAGCCCCGTGCCGCCGTAGCGCCGCGTCGCCGAACCGTCCTCCTGCGAGAACGGCTGGAACAACCGCCCCTGCGCCTCCGCCCCGATGCCCACGCCCGTGTCCCGCACCGTCGTGCGCAGCGTCAGCCGATCCGCCCCCGCCCGCGCCACCCGCACCTGCACCTGCACATGCCCCTGCTCCGTGAACTTGATCGCGTTGCCCAGCAGGTTGGTGAACACCTGCCGCACCCGCCCGCCGTCCCCCAGCACCCGGGAGGTCAGCGCCGGATCCACCTCGCACACCAGCTCCAACCCCTTCTCGTGCGCCCGCGGCGCCAGCAGCGTCACCGTGTCCTCGATCACCCGCCGGTAGTCGAATTCCGCCTGCTCCAACCGCAGCTTCCCCGCCTCGATCTTCGAGAAATCCAAAATGTCGTTGATGATCGTGAGCAGGCTTTCCGCCCCGCCGAGAATCGCCCGCGCCATCTCGTGCTGCTCCGGCGCCAGCGGCGAATCCGCCAGCAGCCCCGTCATCCCCATCACCGCGTTCATCGGCGTGCGGATCTCGTGGCTCATGTTCGCCAAAAATTCCGACTTCATCCGCGACGCCTGCAGCGCCGCGTCCCGCGCCTCCGCCAGGCTCTCCTCCAGTTTCTTCCGCTCCGTGATGTCCGCCGTGAAAATCATCACCCCGCCGATCGTGCCGTCCCCCGCGAACCACGGGCGCACCTCCCACCGCAGCCACTGCTTCGTCCCGTCCGCCCGCTCGAACAACTCCGCCTCCGCCGTCTCCACCGCCCCCGCCAGGCAACGCCGGTGCATCGCCTTCCGGGCCGCGCCGATCTCCGGAAACACCTCGTAGTGCGATCGCCCCGTCACGTCGCCCGTCAACCCGTAGGCCCGCATCCACTCCGCGCTCACCACCAGGTAGCGCATCTCCCGGTCGAACATCGCCACGCTCGCCGGCGCGTGCTCCGCGAACAACCGCATCCGCTCCTCGCTCGCCCGCAAGGCCTGCTCCGCCTGCCGCTGCCGCGTCCGGTCCTCGATCTGGGAAACAAAATGCACCGGCCCTCCCGACTCGTCCCGCACCAGCGACACCGTCAGCCGCACCCACACCGTCGAGCCGTCCCGGTGAAAATACCGCTTCTCCATCTGATACGATCGCCGCGCCCCCGCGAGCAACTCCGTCAGCAGTCCCAAGTCCGCCGCCAAATCGCCCGGATGCGTGATCTCCTGGAACGTCTGCGCCCTCAACTCCGCCTCCCCGTAACCCAGGATCTCGCAGATCGCCCGGTTCACCTGCAGCCACCGCCCGTCCAGCCCAACGATCGCCATGCCGATGCCCGCGTGCTCGAACGCCAGCCGGAACCGCGCCTCGCTCTCCGCCCGCGCCGCCAGCGCCGCCCGCCGCCTCGTGATGTCGCGCGCGATCGCCAGAAAACCCGCGATCGCCCCGTCCCCGTCCCGCAGCGCCGTCACGTGCACCACCACCGGCACCCGCCCGCCGTCCTTGCGCACATAGGTCCACTCCCGCTCCTCCGCCTCCCCCCGCCGCGCCTTCGCCACCAGCACCTCGAACCCCGCCGGCGCCGGCCCGCCCGTCTCCCGCGCCAGCTCCTCCGCCCGCGCCGCCACCTCCGCCGCGTCGTGGATCACCGCCGGCGTCCGCCGCCCCGTCATCTCCTCCCGCCGCCAGCCCAGCATCGCCTCCGCCCCCGCGCTGAACACCCGGATCGTCCCCGCCGGATCCGTCGCGATGATGCCGAAGGTGTTTCCGTCCAGCACCGCCCGCTGCAACCGGTTCGTCTCCGCCAGCTCCGCCTGCGCCGCCGACAACTCCGCCGTGCGCGCCTCCACCCGCCGCTCCAGCTCCGCCGTCAGCGCCCGGTAGCGCGCCTCGCTCGCCTGCAGCTCCCGCTCCGCCGCCCGCCGCTCCGTCACGTCCACCGCGTTCGTCACCATCAGCCGCTCGCCCGTCGGCAGCCGGCCGATCGACGCCGTGTGGAAATCCCACTCGCGCCGCTCCCCGCCCTTGGTCCGCACCTCGCGCAACCCGTCGTGCACCCGCGCCGTCCGCGCGAACCGCTCCGCCAACACCGCCGCCAACCGCTCCGGCGGCGCATGCCCCAGCGCCCGCCGCGTCCACTCCGGGATCGTCCGCAGCTCCTCCGCCGCATACCCCGACGCCTCCAGCCACATCCGGTTCAACAGCAAAATCTGCCCGTTGTCCGCCCACAGCATCGCCGGCATCGGCGACTCCACGATCGCCGACCGGAACCGCGCCTCCGCCGCCCGCACCTCGTCGTTCGCCCGCGCCAGCTCCTGCGTGCGCTCCGCGACGCGCTCCTCCAGCCGGTCCTTCGCCTCCTGCAGGCGCCGCGCCGAGCCCACCGTGATGCGAAACGCCCAGCCCAACAGCCCCACCACCGCCACCCAGCCGCCGATCAGGACCCGTTGCAACCGCCGCTCGTCCCGCGTCGCCTTTGCCTCCTCTGCCTCCAGCCGCCGGTGTGCCTCCGTCCGCAGCCCGTCCGTCCCCGCCCGCAGCGCCTCGATCACCGCCGGCGACTCCGCCGCCTGCGCCGCCACCGCCGCGGCCACGCCGCCGCTCCGCCGCGCCGCGATCTGCGCCTGCTTGTAGGCAAACGATTTCGCCGTCTCCTCCCGCAACGCCCCCACCCGCTCCCGCTGCGCCGGACTGTCGGCGCTCAACCGCTCCAGCTCCGCCTCCGCCGCCTCCACCGCCGTCCGGTGCAGCGCCACCCGCTGCGTGTGGCGCTCGTCGCCCGTCACCGCGAAATTCCGCGCCGAGGTGTCCAGCCGCGCGTTCGCCGCGATGAACCGCTCCACCGCCGCCTCCAGCTCGAGCGCGTTGCGCACCGCCCCCATCGCGTTTTCCCGCTCCTCGTTGCTCACCGCCACCGTCAGCCCCA
>JBILLY010000153.1:0-8314 GCA_044375835.1 Opitutaceae bacterium | reverse complement strand
GGCCCGCCGATTCGCGCGCCGCGCTCCGGGCGTGGATGCCCAGCACGGCCGCCGCCGCCACCCCGAACCCCGCCGCCGTGTGCACCGCCATGACCGTGAAGCGCCACCACGCCGCCGCCTGCAGCCCCATCAGATGGCTCAGCAACCCCATCATCGCCAAGGTCAGCACCAGCGCCGCCCCGGCCGTCACCCCCCACGGCCGCCGCCACCCCCGCGCCAACGCCAGCAGCACCGCGCCGATCGCGACAAATGTCACCGCCGTGATCGGCGCCATCCGCCCCTCGAGCCCCCGGTCCGTCGCCCGCACCGGCGCCAGCGGATCGAGCACGAAGCGCGTCCACCCGAGCGGCTCCGCCACCGCGTAGAGCAGCAACGTCGTCGCCGCGATCGCGGCCACCGCCCCCGCCAACGCCGCCGCCATCCGCCGGTGCCCGCGGCCCAGCGCGAGAAACCCCGCGCCCAGCAACGCAAACTCCACCGCCGTCGCGAACACCATCGGCACCCCGTCCGGCACCAGCGTCACCAGCGGCAGGATGCCCGCAAACCGCCCGAAAATCACGACCCCGCCCAGCCCGACCAGCACCACGCCGGCCACCTGGGGCAGGCGCCGCAGCACGGGGTCTGGGGTCTCGTCCGCCATGTCCCGCCACCTTGAATCCGCCCCGCCCTCGCGCGAGCTTTTCCTCCGCGTCGCCGCCCCCGGACGATCACGCCCCGCCACGCCCCGCTTCCGCCTCCTCGATCGTCCGCGGCCAATCGCTCTTCAACAGCCGCGACAGCGACCGGTCCGCCAGCAGCTTCCCGCCCGTCTGGCAGCGCGGGCAGTAGTTCGTCTCGTTCTCCGCATACACGATCCGCTGCACCGCCGTCGCGCACACGGGGCAGTCCTGCCCGAACTTCCCGTGCACCGCCATCTCCGGCCGAAACGCCGTCACCTTCGCCGGCCACCCGCCGCCGGCCGCCGCCTCCGCCCGCAGCCGCTCCGTCCACTCCGCCAGCACCCGCCGCACCGCCGCCTGCAGCCGCGCGCACGCCGCGTCGTCCAGCCCCCGCGTCGACGCCACCGGCGACATCCCCGCCGCGTGCAGTATCTCGTCCGAGTAGGCGTTGCCGATCCCGCTGAAAATCCGCGGATCCGTCAGCGCCCGCTTCAGCGTGCGGTTCTCGCGGCGCACCGCCGCGGCAAACGCGGCCGCCGTCGCCCCCGTCGCGTCGATCCCGCCCGGCTCGTGCGCCGCCAACCCCGCCTCCCCGTCGACCACGTGCAGCGCCGCCCGCCGCTTCGTGCCCGCCTCCGTGAGCGTCAGCGTTCCCGACTCGAAAACAAACTCCGCCAGCCCGGGCCCCATCTTCCCCTTCGGCTTCGCCCCCGCCTCCGTCCACTGCAGCCGGCCCGCGATCATCAGATGGATCACCAGCCAACGGTCACCCTCGAAACCGAGCACGATCCGCTTGCCCAGCCGCCGCAACGCCGTCACCCGCCGCCCGGCGAGCGACTCCGCCGGCGGCACCGCCGTCCGCAGCGTGAAGATGTTCAGCATCCGGATACGCTCCAGCGCACGCCCGAGCACCCGCGGCGCGAGCGCCTCCAGATACACCGTCACGTCCGGCAGCTCCGGCATCGCTCAGTCCCCGGCTCCCGCCGCCCCCGCGCTCACGCCGGGCCCTTCGCCAGCGCCCCGTGCGCCTGCACCAGCGCCGCCGCCAGCGACTCGCTCCGCACCGGCTTCGTCAGGAAATCGTTCATGCCCGCGCCCAGCGCCCGCTCCCGGTCGCCCGGCATCGCCCCCGCCGTCAACGCGATCACCCACGGCCGCGTCGCCGATCCGCGCGTCGCCCGCAGCCGCCGCGTCGCCTCGCAGCCGTCCAGCTCCGGCATGTCCACGTCCATCAGCACCACGTCGTAATCCGTCAGCTCGAACGCCGCCAGCGCCTCCAGCCCGTTCCCCGCCGTCGCCGCCCGGTAGCCCAGCCGCTGCAGCATCAGGCTCGCGACGCGCTGGTTCACCGGATTGTCCTCCGCGATCAGGATTCGCAGCGGATGCCGCTCCGCCAGCCGCCCGTCGAACGTCCCGCCGCCGCTCGATCGCGCCGCCGGCTCCGCCGCTGGCCGCACGCACCCCAGCAACGCCGCGCACAACGCCTCCGCATGCACCGGCTTCGCCGTCGCCTGCGCAAATTCCCCCGGCCGCTCCGTCCGCCCCGGCACCGTCAGCAGCACCAGCGGCACCCCCGCCGTCGCCGGCCGCGCCCGGATCGCCGCCGCCAGCGCCGCCCCGTCCATCTCCGGCATCTGCAGATCCACCACCGCCACGTCGCAGCCCGCGTCGGCCGCGAGCGCCGCCAGCGCCTCCCGCCCCGACGCCGCCTCCCGCACCGCCATCCCCCAGGTCCGCGCCAGCGTCCCCACCACCCGCCGCTGCGTCGCGCTGTCGTCCACCACCAGCAATCGCCGGCCCTGCAGCTCCGGCTGCGGCGCCTGCAGGTTCCGCGCGCCGGCCGGCCCCGGCCGGGCCTCCAGCGCCACGGTGAAACGAAACGTCGACCCCTCGCCCGGCCGGCTCTCCGCCCGCATCGTCCCGCCCATCAGCTCCGCCAGCCGCTTGCTGATCGCCAGCCCCAGCCCCGTGCCGCCGAACCGCCGCGTCGTCGACGCATCCACCTGCGAAAACGATTTGAACAACCGCTCCATCCCCGCCTCCGGGATGCCGATGCCCGTGTCCCGCACCGCAAACCGCAGCCGCCGCGGCCCGCCGCCCGCCGCCGGCTCCGTTTCGACCGACACGTCCACCTCGCCCGCATCCGTGAATTTCACCGCGTTGCCCAGCAGGTTCACCAGCACCTGCCGCAGCCGCGTCGCGTCGCCCGCCACCGTCGCCGGCACGTCCGCCGCCATCGTGTAGGCCAGCTCCAGCCCTTTCTCCCGCGCCTTCCCCGCGAACAGATCCAGCGCGTCCTCCAGGCATTGCCGCAGGTCGAAGGGCGCCACCTCCAGCTCGATCCGCCCCGCCTCGATCTTCGAGTAGTCCAGGATGTCGTTGATGATCGTCAGCAGCGACTCGCCCGACTGCTCGATCGTCCGCACGTAGTCCGCCTGCGCCGGCGTCAGCGGCGTGTCCCGCAGCAACGCCGTCATCCCGATCACCCCGTTCATCGGCGTCCGGATCTCGTGGCTCATCGTCGCGAGAAACTCCGACTTCAACCGCGACGCCTCCAGCGCCTGGTCGCGCGCGCCCGCCAGGCTCGCCTGCAGCGCCTTGTGCTCCGTGATGTCCTCGATCTGCCCGATGAAATTCTCCGGCCGCCCCGCCGCGTCGCGCAGCAACGACGCCGTCAGCCGGATCCACACCGCGTGCCCCGCCTGGTGCACGTAGCGCTTCTCCATCTGGAAAAACCGCCGCGGCGAAGCGAGCAGCTCCCGCACGTGCGCGAGATCCTCCGCCAGGTCGTCCGGGTGCGTGATGTCCTGGAAACGCCGCCGCAGCAGCTCCGCCTCCGTGTATCCGGTGATCTCGCACAGCGACCGGTTCACCCGCAGGAAACGCCCGTCCAGCGCCGTGATCGTCATGCCGATGCCCGCGTGGTCGAACGCCTGCCGGAAACGCTCCTCGCTCGCGGTCAGCTCCGCCGCCCGCTCCGCGACCCGCCGCTCCAGCGCCTCCTCCGATTCCTTGTGCGCGTGGATGTCGGTCGAGGTGCCCACCCAGCGCACGATCGCCCCCGCCGCGTCGCGCTCCGGGTGCGCGCGCCACAGGTGCCAGCGCCACGCGCCGTCCGCCCGCCGCAGCCGCGTCTCGCCGCCGCCCGGCCGGCCCTCCCCCCGCATCGCGCCCCACTCCGCCTGCGTCGCCGCCGCGTCGTCCGGGTGCGCCGCGGCCGCCGCCGCCCCCCGCGCCGCCGCCTCGTCCGCCGTCCCGAGAAAATCCAGAAACCCGCGGTTCAACGTCTCCAGCGTCCCGTCCGGCCGCGCCGTCCACACCAGCTGCGGCATCGTGTCGGCGAGGAAACGCAGCCGCGCCGCGCTCGCCTCCAGCTCCGCCGTGCGCCCGCGCACCCGCGCCTCCAGCTGCTCGTTCAGGCCCCGCAGCTGCTCCTGCGCCCGCCACACCAGCGAAAACGCCATCGCCACCAGCGCCACCGTCGCCACTCCGCCCGCCAGCAGCACCCACCGCAGCCGCGCCTCGTTCGTCGCCGTGTCCGCCCGCCGCCGCATAAGCTGCAGGTGCTCCTGCGCCTGCATCCCGTCCGTCGCCTCCCGCAAACCCGCCATCAGCTCCGGCGGCTCCGCCTGCAGCACCCGCGCCGCCGCCGCCACGCCTTCGTCGCGCCGCGCCCGCACCTGGGCCTCGTTCACCGCGAATTTCCGCTCCACCAGCGGCCGCAGCCGCAGCGCCCGCGCGTGCTGCTCCGCTTCGTCCGCCGTCAGCTGCACCAGCGCCTCCGTCGCCGCCGCGACGCTCGCCCGGTGGATCTGGATGCGCTCGAGATACCGCTCCTCGCCCGTCAACGCATACGCCCGCGTCGCCGACTCCAGCCGCGCCACGCTCGCGATGAACCGGTCCAGCCCCGCGTCCACCTCCAGCGTCCGCGTCTCCAGCCGGGCCGCGCCCTCCCGCTCCGCGTTGCTCACCATCACCGTGCCCGCCAGCACCAGCACCACCGTGCCCGCCACCGTGAAAAACGGCACCGTCCGCGCCACCGGCCCCGCCGTCTGCCGCGTCAGCCACACCAACAACACCGTCGCCGCCCCCAGCAGCGCCACCGCCGTCGGCACCGCCATCGCCGCGAAGCGCCACCACCGCGTGGACAACCGCAGCCCGATCAGCTGGCTGACCAGCGCCACCGCCGCGATCGCGAGCAGCACCGCGATGCCCGCGCCCGTCACCCGCCGCCAGCCCCGCCCCGCCGCCAGCCGCAGCAGCAGCACCCCGAGCAACGCGAACGCCACCGCCGTGTTCGGCGTCATCCATCCGTCGAAACCCGTCCCCGGTGCCGTCCCCGGCTGCGCCCCATCGAGGGCGAAACGCCGGATCCCCAGCGGCTCCGCCAGCAGGTAAAGCGCGATCGTCCCCGCGCCCAGCGCCGCCAGCCCCCGCGCGCCCGCCCGCCCCGCCGCCATCCGGCCGCGGCCCAGCGCGAACAGCACCGCCCCCGCCAGCACGAACCCCGCCGCCGTCGGAAACGCCATCGGCCCCCCGCCCGGAAACAGCGTCACCAGGCCACGGATACCCGTGAAGCGCCCCGCCAGCACGACCAACCCGAGCGCCGCCAGCAGGCAGCCGGCCGTTCGCAGCCAGCGGGAGACGACGGGGTCGGGGGCGGAGGCAGTCACCGGAGCGAACCGCTAGCGGCCCGCCCCGCTCGCCGCGAGAGGGAAAATCGCCCGCGCTGCCGCCGCGCCGCCGCGCCTCACTGCCCGAGCACCCAGGCGAAGATCAGCGGCGCCACGATCGTCGCGTCGCTCTCGACGATGAACTTCGGCGTCTTCTGCCCGAGCTTGCCCCAGGTGATCTTCTCGTTCGGCACCGCGCCCGAGTAGCTGCCGTAGCTCGTCGTCGAATCGCTGATCTGCGAGAAATAGCCCCACAGCGGCACGCCCGTGCGCCCGAGATCCTGGTGCAGCATCGGCACCACGCAGATCGGGAAATCGCCCGCGATGCCGCCGCCGATCTGGAAGAAGCCGATCGAGCCTTCCCCGTTCTTCAGCAGCTTCGCCGTCTTCGTATACCACTCCGCCAGCCACGTCATGTATTCGATGCCCGTGCGCACCGTGTGCACGTTCTTGATTTCGCCCGTCACGCACCGGCCCGCATACATGTTGCCCAGCGTCGCGTCCTCCCAGCCCGGCACGATGATCGGCAGGTTCTTCTCGCACGCCGCCAGCATCCACGAGTTCTTCGGATCGATCTGGTAGAGCTTCTCCAGCTTACCCGACCGGAGAATCTTATACATGAACTCGTGCGGGAAGTAGCGCTCGCCCTTCTCGTCCGCCGCCACCCACTCCTCCGCCACCGCCGCCTCGATCCGACGCATCGCCTCGCCTTCGGGGATGCACGTGTCCGTCACCCGGTTCATGTGGCGGTCGAGCAGCGCCTGCTCGTCCTCCGCCGTCAGGTGCCGGTAGTGCGGCACGCGCTCGTAGTAGTCGTGCGCCACGAGATTGAAAATATCCTCCTCCAGATTCGCGCCCGTGCAGACGATGGCGTGCACCTTGTCCTGCCGGATCATCTCCGCCAGCGTGATGCCCAGCTCCGCCGTCGACATCGCGCCCGCCAGCGTCACCAGCATCTTGCCGCCCGCCGCGAGGTGCGCCTCGTAGCCCTTGGCCGAGTCGAGCAGCGCCGCCGCATTGAAGTGCCGGTAGCTGCGCGCGATGAACTGCGAGACCGGGCCTTTCTTGGCCGCGAGCTTTGCATTCACATCCTCGGGGCGCTTCGACTGGAGTTTCGATTTCTTCATATGACGCGCCAACGTGGGGCAGCCCTCCGCCGGAAAAAAGGAAAAATTACACCCGCGGGGAAATTCATCCACTGCGCCGCCCGCCGACCGCTCTCCCCTTCCCTCCGCGCCGTCCCGCCGCCATCCCTCTCCCCGCCGTCGCATCCTTTCGCGCAATCTCCGCTTCTCCTTCTCTCCGTCTCCCCGCCCGCTCCGTCCCGCCGCCCGATGCTCCCCGCCCTGCTCGCCGCGTTCTTCTTCGCGCTCAACTCCACCTTCTCCAACCGCAACGTCCGCGCCCACGGCCCCGCGGTCGCCAACCTCGGCCGCCTCCTCGTCGCCACCGCCGTCCTCGGCCTCTTCGCCCACACCGCGGGCCACGGCTTCGCCAGCGCCGGCACCGGCTGGTTTTTCCTCAGCGGCGTCATCGGCATGGGCATCGGCGACCTCGGCGTCTACGCCGCGCTCCCGCTCCTCGGTTCCCGCCTCACCGTCCTCATGACCCAGTGCCTCGCCGCCCCCATCGCCGCCCTCGGCGAGTGGCTCTGGCTCGGCACCCGCCTCACCGTCGCGCAGATCGCCTGGGGCCTCGTCGTGCTCGCCGGCGTCGCCCTCGCCCTCGTCCCGGGCAAGGCCCGCCCACCGCGCGTCGCCGTCCAACCCGCCGGTTTCCTCTTCGGCCTCGTCGCCGCCGCCGGCCAGGGCCTCGGCGCCCTCGTCAGCCGCAAGGGCGGCCTCGCCGCCGCCGCCGCCGGCGAATCCGTCGAAAACGCCGTCTTCGGCCTCAACGCCGCCTACCAGCGCATTCTCGCCGGCCTCGTCTTCGCCGCCGCCTGGTTCCTTGTTCTGCACCTGCTCCGCGCCCGCGCCGCCGCCTCCCCGATGCCCGCCGCGCCCGGCCCGTTCACCCCCTCGCTCATCGCCGCCAACGGCCTCATCGGCCCCGTCCTCGGCGTCGGCTGCTACCAGTGGGCGCTCGCCACCACCCCCAGCGGCATCGTGCTGCCGATCGCCGCCATGACGCCCCTCCTCGCCATCCCCATCGCCTGGCGCCTCGAGGGCGATCGCCCCACCGCCCGCGCCGTCGCCGGCAGCCTCGTCGCCGTCGCCGGCTGCATCGCCCTTACCCTCGCGCGCTGAGCGCACCGGTCCGCCCGTTGTCCCCTTCCACTGCCCGTCACCGGTCGGCAGCTCAGCGCTTGAAAATCTCCGCCGCCGCCAACCGCAACCCGGGAAACAACGCCGACTCGAATGTCTCCCCGTCGTCGACGATCTCCACCGGTTTCGCCTGATCCCGGCTGAAATCGAACCGCTGGATCTGCTGCAGGTTCGGGTCGATCTGCCAAAACTCCCGCGTGCCGTGCTTCGCGAAGTGCGCCCGCTTGCGCTTGTCGAGTCGGGTCGTGCTCGGGGAAAGGATCTCCACCACCAAGTCCGGCGCTCCGTAAATCCCATCGTCCTTCAGGCAGGCCCGCCGCGCCTCGCTCACGAACAGAATGTCCGGCTGATAGACGTTCAGCTCGTCGAGATAGACGTCCATCGGCGCGAGGTAGACCACGCCGATCGGATGCTCCGCCAAGTAGCGTTTCAGGATAAAGCCGAGATTGAGCGCGATGTCCTGATGGTAGCGGTTTGGCGACGGCGACATGAGAATCTCCCCCTCGATCAGTTGATAGTGCGGCGGTCCCTCGCCGAGCTCCCGGTAATCGGCGACGGTCAACTGAAGCGGTTGAGGCACGGCAGCCATGACCCGACCCTGCGCTCCGGGTCCGAATCTGTCAAAAACAGACTCGGCGCGCGCCCCGCGCCGTGTTCTCCTGCCCGGTTCCCATGCTCACCATCGCCGACGTTTCCAAGTCCTACGGCACCCGCGAAC
>JBILLY010000428.1:0-4788 GCA_044375835.1 Opitutaceae bacterium | reverse complement strand
GGTCGTGATACGGAAGGTGTTCTGCGCGGTGGACTGCCAGTTGTTGATGACGCCGCCGACATCGACGATGGCGCGGGCGACGGCGGTCGGGGCGCGGAGTTGCTGCATGCCGACGCCGTTGACCTGCACGCCGGGGCGGACGGGGTCGGCGTCGAGGTTGGACGTGCCGGTGCCGGGCACGTAGGCGATGCGGCTGTCGGTGGGTCCGAGGTGGCCGAGGTGGTAGACGGTGTTGCCGGTCTCGCCGAGGACATCGATCTGGGTGCGGCGGTGCTTGAACGGCTCGATGCGGAACGCGGCGGCGTAGCCCTCGAGGTCGCGGCCCATGCGCTGCTTGAACATCTCGACCTCGGACTTGATGGCGTTGAAGCGGGCGCCGACCTTGCCGGGGACGAGCGGCTGGCTGAGGTCGATGGAGTAGCGCTGGGTGCCGAAGTTGTCGTAGCGGATCTGGACGCTGCCGCGGCGCTGGAAGTTGGCGCGCTTGCTGCCGATGTTGATGGAGCCGCCGGCGTCGACGTCGCCGTAGGCGAGGCCGCCGGGGCCGCGGCCGAACTCGATGCGCTCGGTGTTGTAGCTGTCGGTCGAGAGATACCACGGGAAGCCGTCGCGCAACTGGCGGACGGAGGCGAGGCCGCGGATGTTGACCTGGTTGCCGCCGCGGTTGCCGACGACGGCGCCGACGGTGCCGAGATCGTTGGCGATGTTTTCGGCGTTGGTGGCGAAGTCGACGGCGTCGAAGTAGCTGTTGAGGGCGAGGTCCTGGAGAAACTCCTGGGTCATCACCGAGATGGAGTTGGGGAGATTCTCGAGTTTCTCGTTGGTGCGGGTGCCGGTGAGGGCGGTGGAGGCGGTGTAGCCGGTGTCTTTGTCGGAGGAGACTTCGAAGACGGAGAGGCGGATGGGGTCGCCAGTGCCCGGCGAGGCCGTGGTGGCAGCGGCAGCCGGAGCGGCGAGTGCGGCGGCGAGCAGGGCGGCCGCGGAGGAGGCGGGGGCGCGCGGGGCGCGCCGCGGGAGCGGGGGTGTCATGGGTGGGGTGCCGCGCCGAGGGGGCGGTGACGCGGGGGACGGCGCGAGTGGACGGCAGCGTGGGAAAAATCCGACGGGCGGCGAGCGCGCAGTGACGGACGGGGCGCGGGGGCTGCGACGGTCGGCGTGGCGCGGCGCCTGGTGACGGTCGGCGGCGCGCCGGCTCGTCGCTTGCCGTGGCGCTCTCCGCGGTCCTAACGTCGTCCTGTTTTCTCCGGCACGTTTTCCGCGTGTCGCGTGCGCCGCCCCCTCCTTCGCATGAACCCCGTGACCCATCTCTCCCGCCGCTCATTCCTCAAAGCCGGCCTCGCCGGTGCCGGTCTGGCCGCCGCGCCCCAGTTTCTCGCCTCGCGCGCCTTCGGCGCCAACGCCGCCAACAACCGGCTCAACGTCGCCGTCATCGGCTGCGGCAACCGCGCGATGTTCCTGCTCGCTTCGCTCGTCCAGCACGGCGTGAACGTCGCCGCACTCTGCGACGTCGACGCCGCGGCGATCTCCAGTCTCAAGGCCGGTGCGCCGAATCCCCGCGACCGCCGCGAGAAAAAAGGCGGCAAGCCCGCCGCCGCGATCGTCGCGGGCGTGCAGCAGGCGAAGGAATACGACGATTTCCGCCGGCTCCTCGAGCGGGAGAAGATGATCGACGCCGTCATCATCGCCACCGGCCAGCGCTGGCACATGCCGATGAGCAAAGCCGCGCTCCAGGCCGGGCGAAACGTCTTCTGCGAAAAGCCCCTCGCCCACAGCGTGGCCGAGGCGCGCGACATGGCGCTCTTCATGCAGGGCCGCAAACAGGTCACCCAGATCGGCACGCAGGGCGGCGCGACGGACACGTTCCGTCGCAGCATGGAGATCATCCAGGCGGGGCTGCTCGGTCAGGTGCGCGAAGTTTACTGCTGGATGGATCGCACGTTTCCGCCGAGCGAAGCCGTCGCCACCGTCGCCGACCGCCTGCCCGCGGGACTCAACTGGGACGCCTGGTGCGGCCCGGCGCCGGTGCATGCATTCAAAGACCACTACCTCGGCGGCTGCCTCGCGTGGGGCCGCTGGCTCGACTACGGCGACGGCCACCTCGCCGACATGGGGGCGCACGCGCACAACCTCCCGCTCCGCGCCCTCGAACTCGGCCCGCCGACGCGCATCGCCGTCGAGTCTTCCGAGCCGGCGAAAGACAGTTATCCCGCGAAGAACCGGTTCCGCTGGGACTTCGCTGCGCGCGGGAAATTCGACCCGGTATCCGTTTGGTGGATCGACGGCCCCGATGCCGGCCCGCCTGCGGCGCTCGCCGACGAGATCACCCGCACCTACCGCAAGGTGCCGACCAACGGCTGCCTCTTCGTCGGCGAAAAAGGCTACCTGCTCGCCGACGCCTGGGGCAAAGGCGGCGTGCTGCGCCTGAAGTCCGATACGGCGCCGAAGGCCCGGGGCGTGCTCGACCACGAAGCCGCCAAGCCGCTCAAGGTCGTCTACCGCCGGGCGCCCGACCAGGACCACATGAAGGAGTTTCTCGACGCGTGCCGGGGCGGCGAGGCGACGTTCCAGCCCTTCGATGTCGCGGCCCGCGCCGCCGAGTTTGCGATGACCGGCATGGTGGCGCTCCGCGTCGGCCAGCCGATCGAGTGGGACAGCGCGAACCTCCGCGCGACAAACTGCCCCGAGGCCGAGCGCTGGGTCCACCTCGCGCAGCGCCGGAAGTGGCTGGCGTGACGCCGGTGCGAAGCGGCACCCGGCGCGGAAGACTGCCGCCGCCGCGTGCCGTGGATGACGGCGACGTTTCGCCGCCACCTTCTTCGGGCGGCTTCGGCACCACGCGGCGCCGCAACGCGGACGAGTGGACGAGCCGAGGTGTCCTGCGGCCGGCACGAGGACCCGCGCCGATCTCTGCCGCCGCTGCCCGAGCGGGGCCGGTGGCCACTTTTTTTCGGGCGGGGTGTAATCGCGGAGCGCGGTTGCGTTATAGAACCCTAGACTCCCTCTCCCTTCCGCTGCCCTATCCCATTTGCCCGGTCCCATGAAATTCCTGCCCCGCCTTTCCTCCGCGCTGCTCGCCCTCGCGACCCCGGCGTTCGCCCAGACTATCAACCCGCCTAGCCCCGGCGTTCCGTCGGTGATCAGCCAGCCCAGCCTCGGGTGGGTCGCCACGACCAGCCTGCCGGCCGCGGCCCGCCCCCGTTCCCAGACGCACCCGGCGCGGCTCGCCAACGTCTCGATCCGGGCCGTCGCGGGCAACGGAAGCGACGCCCTCATCGCCGGCGCGGCTGTGCGCGGGGCCGGGGCGCTGCCCGTCCTGGTGCGTGGCGTGGGCCCCGGACTCCGGTCGTTCGGTGTCTCGGCGCCGTTGCGCGACCCAAGTCTCGAACTCTACCGCGCCAGCAGCAGCATGGCCCGGGCGGCGGCCTTTGCGCCGGAAGCCCAAAGCGCGACGTCGTATGTCGGCGCCTTTCCGCTCGTCGCCGGTGTCGGCGCCACCCCGGGCGACGCCGCCCTGCTCGGCCAGACCGCCACCGGGACCTTCACCGCGCATTGTCGCTCCGCGACCGACGCGTCCGGCGTGGCCTTGCTCGAGCTTTACGACGCGACCGCGACGCCGACCGCGTCCACCGCCCGCTTCGTCAACTTCTCGTCGCGTGCCCGGGTGGGCGCGGAAGAGAGCACGGTGATCGTCGGCTTTGTCGTTGCCGGCGAAGGTGAACTCCAGCTCCTCCTGCGCGGGGTGGGCCCGACGCTCGCTCAAGTCGGCGTGACCGGCAGTGTCGCCGATCCTTCGGTCG
The DNA here is from genome assembly GCA_044375835.1 of Opitutaceae bacterium. Taxonomy (GTDB): domain Bacteria; phylum Verrucomicrobiota; class Verrucomicrobiia; order Opitutales; family Opitutaceae; genus ER46. The sequence goes on along the minus strand of JBILLY010000428.1, from coordinate 991 downwards.
AACTCTATGCCGGCAATACCCGCATTGCCGCCAACGACAATTGGGGCGACGGCGGCGCGACCCGCACCGCCGCGTTGCAGGCGGCGGCCCGCGCCGCGGGCGCCTTCGATCTGGCGAATCCCGCCGACGCCGCGCTGCTCGTCACCCTGCGCGCGGGCGCCTACTCGCTTCACGTGCGCGGCGCCGCCGGCCAGAGCGGCATCGCCCTCGCCGAGATCTATGAAGTGACGCCGGCGCCCGATGCCTTCGAGGTCGGCTATGCCGTCAATTCCGTCGGCCTCGATCTTTACCGCCGGCTCGCCGCCCGCCTCGACGCTCCCAACCTGGCGCTTTCGCCCTACTCGATCCAAAGCGCCCTCGGTCTCACCTATGTCGGCGCCCGGACCGACACCCGCGCCGAAATGGCCCGGGTGCTGCGTTTTCCCGACCGCACCACCGCGTTGCAATCCGGCTTCGCGGAGATCCGGAACGCGCTGGTCGCCGCCGCCGCGAAAACGGTCCCGCTGGCCGAGCGCGCCAGCACCCCCTCCCAGCGGATCGAACCGCTCGAATGGCACGCGGCGAACCGGCTGTTCGGCCAGGAAGATTTTCCGTTTCGCCCGGAGTTCCTCTCGTTTCTGCGGGACGGTTTCGGCGCGCCGTTGGAAAACGCCGATTTCGACGCCGAACCCGAAGTCGCCCGCCTCCGGATCAACGCTTGGGTCGCCGACCAGACGCGGCAGCGAATCCCGGACCTGCTGCCGCGCAACAGCGTGCATAACCTAACCCGTCTTGTGCTCGTCAACGCACTCTATCTGAAGGCTCGGTGGGACTTTCCTTTCGAGACCCACGCGACCAGTCCGCAGCCGTTTTATCCGACGGCGACCACCGTGCGCCAAGTTCCGACCATGGCAGGCGTCCTTAGCTGCGGCTATGCGGTCGAGGATGGAATGACCGTGCTCAGCTTGGATTTTATGGGAGGAGACCTGCACTATCTGGTGATCTTGCCCGC
>JBILLY010000427.1:0-4792 GCA_044375835.1 Opitutaceae bacterium | reverse complement strand
GGTGGCTGAGACCGGATTTGCGCACGCGCACCTTGTCGAGGGCATCGACCCCGGGCACGGCGAGCGCAAGAGCGCGCACCTCGTTTTCAAAAGTGGCCGGCACCGCCGCGTCCATCACGTCCGAGAGGGATTTGGTCACCATGCCGACGCCGTTGAAGGCGATGATCACGCAGGCAAAGAGCGCCGCCCAATCGTCCGCCGCTTCCCAACCGGGTCCGCCCGCCAACGCGATCGCGATGCCCACGAACGCCGCCGCGCTCGTCACGGCGTCCGACCAGTGGTGCATCGCCTCCACGTCGAGCGCGGTGCTGCTCGTCTCGGCGCCGGCGCGTCGCAGCCGCAGCGAAAACACCGCCTTCACCGCGACCACGCCCGCGAGCAGCGGCAGCGTCCACCACTTCGGCGCGAGATGCGGCGTCACGATCTCCCGCACGGCGTGCCAGGCGACCCAGCCGGCCATCGCGAAGATGAACACCGCCACCCCGAGCGCCGCGAGCGGCTCGGCCTTGCCGTGGCCGTAGGGGTGGTCGGCATCGGGCGGACGCGACGCGACGCGCAGGCCCGCCCACACCAGCAGCGACGAAAAAATATCCAGCACCGACTCCGCGCCGTCGGCGATGAGCGCGTAGGTGTTGCCGAAGACGCCGCCCGCGATCTTCACCAGCGCGAGCGCGGCGTTGAGCAGGATCCCGCGCAGCACCAACTGCGCCCCGCGCCGCGCCGCCGCGAAGGCCGGCAGGGTGGCATCGGGTCTGGGATCGGGCGGCACGTCCCGACGCTCCCGGAGCGGCGCGGCGGTTACAACGCCGCAAATAGCCGCCCCACGCCCGCCGCCGCGATTGACCCGCCCGCCGCGCCCGCCAACGTCTCCGGGCACCATGGCGGCCCAAGTCAGTTCGTCGTCCCACGACCCGGTGAAGCAATTCTCCGTCTTCGCGGAGAACCGGCTCGGCCGGCTCCACGACCTCACGGCCCTGCTCAAGGCCCACGAGGTGCACGTGATGGCGATCACCGTGCTCGACACGACCGACAGCGCGATCGTGCGCTTCGTCGTCGACGACCCGGACCTCGCGCGCGAACTCCTCGTGAACAACGATTTTCCCTACGTCGAAAACGACGTGCTCGCCGTCGAGATCACCGACGAGTCGCAGCTCAGCGCCGTGCTCGCCGCGCTCTTCGAGGCCGAAATCAACCTCCACTACATCTACAGCTTCATCAAACGCCCCGAGGGGCGCAGCGCGCTGGCGATGAACGTCGAGGATGCCGACGTCGCCGCGCAGGCCCTCGCGCAACGGGGATTCCGCATCCTCACCCAAAACGAGATCGCGCGCTGACGGAACGCGGCGCGCCACCGGGGCGCCGCCGACGCGCTGGGGACAAGGATCAAGGCTTCAACCGGGAAGGCCCGCGGCGTCCGTGCACCGGCACCTGCCCCGGCGCCGGACGGTCCACTCGGCGCCCGCAAGCGATTTCATGCTCCCATCCGACCGAGGACCGGGCCGTCACTCCTGGCCCTTGGAAACTTGTTCCCTGTCCCTTCCGGCGGCACCGCCGCCGGTCAGCCCTGCACTTCCGCCATCCGGTCCGCCTCGAGTTCGTAGAGCCCGGTCATGTAGCCGTTCTCGAACATCGCGCCGACCTTCAGCTCGCCGAAAAAGGCCACCGGCACATCCATCATCGGCGCCACGCCCTTCTTCATCTTCACGATCACCCATTCGTTCATGTTGGGCACCGTGCCGAAGCAGCAGGCCTGGGTGTTGCGCATGAGGAGGAATTCCGTGACGAGGCCCTTGTCCATTTTCACCGGGACCATGTAGCCGGTGATCATCGCCTTCTTGCCGTTCCACGATTTCACCATCGCGGGAATCTGCTCTTCCCCTGTCGGCGGCTTCGCCTTCGGGTCGGCCGCAGGATCAAAGGGCGGCGGGTTGAATTGATACGACGCCAGCTGCTCGAACCCCAGCTTGAGGTAACCGTTTTCCACCGTGGGCGCGCTGATCGGCCCTCCGGCCGTCGGCGTCGCCGGTTCGGACTTCGCCGCCGGCGCGCTGCCGTCCGCCGCCCAGACCGCCAGCGGCAAAATCATCGTTGCGACCAAAAAAGTCCGGGGAGCGCGGGGGGGAAACGTCATGGTGGACGGACCGTATGAGGGACCCTCGCGTCGTCAAAAGGCTTTTTCCCGTCGCTTCGCATCGGGCGGGCCGCCCGCCCCGCCGCCCCGCTGCCGCTCGCCCCCGCTTTCGCACGAGGCCGCGCCCCGGTCGGCACCGATCCCGGCCACCCCGGCGGGCCGGCGGCTGCATCCGTCTCCGCCGCTTCCGCGTCGGCCGCCTCCCCCGGTCCACCCGCCGCCGCGCGGTCGCCGATCCCGACCGTCCGCCGGCGCCGCCCGGCGCGCATCGTATCCATCCTTCCGTCACGCTCGGCGGCCGCCCGCCCCGTGCTCGGACTGTCTGGCACAATTCGCGCCCCGGACGCCGGCCTTTGCCTTTGACCGGCCCGCCGCGCCCCACACCGACTCGCGCCCGCCCTACCCCATGCAAACGCTTTATCGCGCCCTCCTCGTCGGCACCGGCAGCGTCGCCGATTCGCATGCCCGCGCCGTCGAGGACAGCCGGGGCCGCGTGACGCTTGTGGCCGCCGCCGACGTCGATGCGGACCGGGTGCGCGCTTTCTGCGCCCGGCAACGCGTGCCCGCCGCCTACACCGACTGGCGCGAGGCCCTCGCGGCCACCCGCCCGGACATCGTCCTCGTCGCCGCGCCGCCCGCCCTGCACGTCGAGATCAGCCTCGCCGCGATGGCCGCCGGCGCCTGGGTGCTCTGCGAGAAACCCCTCTGCGCCTCGCTCGCCGACCTCGACCGCCTCGCCGCGGCCGAGGCCGCGACGGGCTGCTGCACGGCGTGCGTTTTCCAGCAGCGTTTCGCTTCGTCCACCGCGCACCTGCGCCGTCTCGCCGCCGACGGCCTGCTCGGCCGCCCGCTCGTCGCCGTGTGCCACACGCTGTGGTTTCGCGACGGCGCCTACTATGCCGTGCCGTGGCGCGGCAAATGGGCGACCGAGTTCGGCGGGCCCACCATGGGGCTCGGTATCCACGCCATGGATCACCTGCTGCACCTGCTCGGCGATTGGGCCGAGGTCCGCGCGCAGGCCGCCACCCTCGACCGCGCGGTCGAGGTCGAGGACGTCTCGCTCGCGATGATCCGCTTCGCCTCCGGCGCACTGGCGTCGGTGGTCAACAGCGCCCTCAGCCCGCGCCAGGAGACCTATCTGCGCCTCGATTTCCAGCGCGCCACGATCGAGCTCACCCACCTCTACGGCTACACCCGCGACAACTGGAAACTCACCCTCGCGCCCACCGCCGCCGAGGAGGGCAACACCCTCGCGCAGGCCTGGCAGCACTTCCCGCCCGACACCGGCTCGACCCACACCGCGCAACTCGCGGCGTTCGTCGCCGACCTCGACGCCCGCCGCCGCCCGCTCACCAGCGGCGACGACGCGCGCCGCACGCTCGAGCTGCTCACCGCGCTCTACAAGAGCGCGCTCACCGGCCGCCCCGTCGCCCGCGGCGAGATCGTGCCGGGCGATCCCTTCTACGCGTCGCTCCACGGCGGCGGCACGCCGCGGCTCGCCCCCGCCCGCTGAACCGGGGCTTCTCCGCCTCTCCCCCCGCGCCCGCGCCGTCGCCCGTCGCGGGCCGTCCGCCTCAACGCCCGCCCGCGACGCGCTGGAACGCCGGCAGCGTCCCGTCCAGCACCGCCTGGATCCGCGCCAGTGCCGCCGCCTCGCCGTCGCCCGCATCCGTCTGCGCCAGCACATAGGCCCAGCGATCCACGCGCCCGCGCAACACGCGGTTCGTCGCGTCGTGCCACATGCGGCCCCAGTGGGAAGCGACGACCGTGTCGGCGTTCACGAACCAATACGCCACGAGCTGCGGCACCACCGCCGGCCCCCGCGGCGTCGGCACCTCGCGCCGCACCCGCAGCACCGTGACGGGAAACGTCCTCGCCCCCGCCACCGCGGCCCCGGCGCCGCCCGCGCCCGCTGCGTCCTGCCCATCCGGATACCGAAATGTCCGCGTCTCCGCGCCTTCGATCGTCCAGCCCTGCCCGACCAGACACAGCTCCGGCCGGTGGATCGAGGTCCGGTCGCGTCCGCTCAGCACGATCGACAGAAACACCTGTTTCGCCGGATCGCGGTGGTTGAAATACAGCCGCCGAGAATACCCCGTGTCCGCCGGCAGCACCTCGCGCTCCACCGCGCTCACCGGCTGAGTCCGCCCCGTCCACTCGATGCCCAGAAACTCCGGCAACGCCACCGGGTCTTTGCCGTCGGCCGCCAGCGCGACGCCCGCGCGCGCCGCCGCCGGCCGTGTCGCCAGGTGCCGCAGGAAAACCGCCTCGCCCGCCGTCGCCGCCACCACGAGCGCCGCCACGCCCCATACCGTCCGCACCGCCGTGCGCCCGTCCACCGGCGCACGTCCCGCCTCGCGCGCCATCGCGCCGACGTCGCCACCGCCGCCGTCCGCAGACTTTTCCTCCAAGTCGGCCCGCCCGGCGCCCGCCGGCTCCCTCTCCGCCGGCCCCCCGGCCGCGTCCGCCGTCGCGCCGCGCTCCGGCGCCCACCGCTGCAACGCCGCGATCGCCGCGAGCACCCCGCCGAGCACGATCGCAAACACCCCGAAGCCCATCGCCTCGTGCGCGCGGTCGCCCCACGCCGGCCCGCCCGCCTCGGCCGCGAACACGATCGCGAGGATGCGCGCGACGTTGCCCGCATAAACCAGCGGGAAACAC
>JBILLY010000426.1:0-4800 GCA_044375835.1 Opitutaceae bacterium | reverse complement strand
AGATCGCGGAGGAGGGCGCGCTGGCCCTCTTTGCTGCCGCCGGTGCCGTGGAGATTGATGACGACGGGCCGCCGGGCATCGCGGGAGGGCGCCGAGCGGCCGCCGGATACAAAGAAACGCGAACCGAAGTTCGCGTTTTTGGAGAGGGCGCGGCGCGGGAGAGGGCGCGGCGCGGGCCGGGTCGAAGACCCAGTGCTCAGGTCGCCGGGGCGGCCGGTGCCGCCGGAGCGGCGGGCACGGGTTTTTTCTTTTCGGGCAAGGCGCGCGTCACGACCTCGTGCTTGAGCTTCGCGATGTAGGCCTCGGCCGTCATGACGCCTTCGTCGCCGCGGGCGCGCGAGCGCACGGAGACGCTGCGGGCTTCGGCTTCCTTTTGGCCGATGACGAGGGTGTAGGGGACCTTGTCGATCTCGGCGCGGCGGATCTTGGCGCCGAGTTTGTCGCTGTGTTCGTCGAGCGCGGCGCGGAGACCCTCGGCCTTGAGCTGCGCGAGGACCTCGCGGGCGTAGTCGATCGTCTTGTCGGAGATCGGCACGATGCGGACCTGCTCGGGGGCGAGCCAGGCGGGGAAGTCGCCGGCGAAGTGCTCGATGAGCACGCCGCAGAAACGCTCCATCGAGCCGAAGGGCGCGCGGTGGATCATCACCGGGCGGTGGGCCTGGTTGTCGGCGCCGATGTAGCTGAGGTTGAAGCGCACGGGCAGGACGTAGTCGACCTGCACGGTGCCGAGCTGCCACTCGCGGCCGATGACGTCCTTGATGACGAAGTCGATCTTGGGGCCGTAGAAGGCGGCCTCGCCGGGCTCCTCGGTGAACGGCACGCCGAGCGTGGCGGCGGCGGTGCGGCAGGCGGCTTCGGCGACGTCCCACTTGGCGGGATCGCCGGTGAACTTGCTGCTGTCCGGATCGCGGAGACCGACGCGCACGCGGTAATCCTGCATGCCGAGCGTGGTGAGCACGGTTTTCACGAGCGAGAGACAGCCGAGCACCTCCTGCGCAACCTGTTCCTCGGTGCAGAAGAGGTGGGCGTCGTCCTGGGTGAAGCCGCGGACGCGCGTCATGCCGTTGAGCTCTCCGCTCTGCTCCCAGCGGTAGACGGTGCCGAACTCGGCGAGGCGCACGGGCAGATCGCGGTAGGAGTGCGGCTGCGAGGCGAAGATCTTGATGTGATGCGGGCAGTTCATCGGCTTCAGCATGAAGCCTTCGAGCAGCTTGTCCGCGTCGAGGACGCGTTCCTTGGCGATGACTTCCTTGCCGGCGCGCTGGTTGATCTCGGCGGCGAACTGGGCCGAGACGCCTTCGAGGCGGCGCGTGAGTTCGGCGCAGGAGCAGCCCTCGGTGGCGAGTTGCGCCATGGCGTCGGGCTCGGCGAAGGCGGTGAACTGCGACTCCTTGTAGTAGGGGAAGTGGCCGCTGGTCTTGTAGAGCGCGAGTTTGCCGATGTGCGGCGTGAAGACCTGCGAGTAGCCCTGCTTGCGCAGCTCCTCGCTGATGAAGGTCTGCAGCTCCTGGCGGACGATGGAGCCGTTGGGCGTCCAGAGGATGAGGCCTTGGCCGACCTCGTCGTCGACGACGAAGAGTTTGAGGTCCTTGCCGAGTTTACGGTGGTCGCGGAGCTTGGCCTGCTCGAGCTGGGTGAGGTAGGCGGCGAGTTCGTCCTTCGAGGGGAAGGCGGTGCCGTAGATGCGTTGGAGCTGCTTGTTCTTCTCGTCACCGCGGTGGTAGGCGCCGGCGATGGAGAGGAGCTTGAAGGCCTTCAGCTTGGACGTGTAGCGCACGTGCGTGCCGGCGCAGAGGTCCATGAACTCGCCGTTCTGGTAGAACGAAATCTTTTCGCCCTCGGGGATGTCGGCGAGGCGGCCCAGCTTGTAGCGTTCCTGGCCGCGGGACTTGATGATCTCGATCGCTTCCTCGCGGGAGACTTCCTTGCGGTCGAAGCGCTGGTTCTCGTCCGCGATCTTCTTCATCTCGGCCTCGAGCTTGGCGAGGTCGTCGGTCGTGAGTTTGTGGTCGAGGTCGACGTCGTAGTAGAAGCCGGTGTCGGTCGGCGGTCCGATGTCGAGTTTGGCGTCGGGGAAGACGCGGAGGATCGCGGTCGCCAGCACGTGGGAGCACGAGTGGCGGAGTTCTTCGAGCGGAGTCATGGCCATGGTCTGTGGTGGTTTTGGTCCTGCTTACGAATGCAGGGCCGGAACGGAACAGACGGCGGAGAAAACGCGGGGCTGTCAACGCGCGGGAAGGGGCCGCGGCCGGCGGTGCGAGGCTTTCCGGTTTGGTGGCGTGGTCCCGCGGAGGCGCGGAGAAAGGCGAGACGAACCGGACTGCCGCGATCCGGCGCAACGGGGAAGGCGGCGGTCAGGCGGCGGCGCGGTGGTCGGCGCGGGCGGCGCCGAGATCCTGCGTCTCGCGGCGGAGCGCGGCGGCGTCGCCGGCGAGCGATTCCGCGGCGCGGTGGAGCCCGGCGGTGACCTCTTCGAGTCCGACGGAGGCGGTGTTGAGCGACCCCATGCGCGTGCTGATGTCGACGGTGGTCCGGGAAACCTCGGCGGTGCGATGCGCGATCTCCCCGGTGGCGGCGGCCTGCTCGCCGACGGAGCGCGTGATGGCGGCGGCGGCGGTGTCGATGCGGTTGATGGACTCGCCGACGCCGCCGATAACGGTGGCGACGTTGGCGGTCGCGTCGCGCATGGTGTCGACCTGGGCGGCGATGCGCTCGGTGGCCTGGGCGGTCTCGCGCGAGAGCGTCTTCACCTCGGCGGCGACGACGGCGAAGCTGCGGCCGTGCTCGCCGGCGCGGGCGGCCTCGATGGTGGCGTTGAGGGCGAGGAGGTTGGTTTGGCGGGCGATCTTGCCGATCAGGTCGACGACGGTGCCGATCTTGCGGGCGGCTTCGCCGAGTTCTTCCACGGCGACCCGGGCGCGGCCGGCCTCGGCGACGGCGCCGCGGGTGAGTTGCCCGGACTCGGCGGTGAGGCGCGTGATCTCGCCGGTGCAGGCGCTGAGTTCCTGGCAAGCGGCGGCGACGGCGGTGATGTTTTGCGCGGCCTGCTCGGTGGCGGCGGCGACCTCGCCGGCGAGCGTGCGGGTGGCGCCGGCATGCCGGCCGATGGCGCCGGAGGTCTCGCGCATGCGGTCGGCGGAGGCGGCGACGGAGGCGCCGGTGGCGGTGACGCGGGCGGCGACGGAGGCGCGGTCGGCCTCGAAGGCGGCGATCGTCCCGGCGTCGGCTTTCATCTTGCCGGCGGCGGCGTTGATTTTCTGGGCGCCGATGCGGTAGGCGCCGAGCAGGCCGCGCTCGAGGATCGGGCGGTGATACTCGCCGCGGGCGCAGTGTTCGAGGGCGGCGGCGGATTCGCGCACGTAGGCGTCGGCGGTGTCGAGGAGGAGATTGATGGCGCGGGCGAGCCGGGCGAACTCGGGATCGGCGGGTGCGGGCGAGATGCGGGCCTCGAGGTCGCCGCGCGCGGCGCGTTCGCAGATATCGGCGATGCGGGCGATGAAGTCGGCGGAGTCCATGGGGATCAGGCGGCGGCGCCGAAGCGGGTATGGGCGGAGAGGCCGAAGACGAATTGGCCGTAACTCAGGCCGGCGGCCCGGAGGCGGGCGACGAGCAGGGCGGTGGCGGCGGCGACGGCGACGGTGCGCTCGCGGTGGCGTTTCTCCTCGGCCAGGAGTTCGGCGTAGAGCGCCTGCACTTTCGGCAAAGCGTCGGGGTAGGGGACGCGGCGGTTGGAGTGGTAGGCGACGATGCGACCGGCGGTGTCGAAGCTCGGCGTGACGTGGGCGAAGACCCAGTAGTGGTCGCCGTTGCGGGCGCGGTTGAGCACGTAGGCGAAGATTTCGCGGCCGTCCTGCAGGGTGTCCCAGAGCAGCTTGAAGACGCTGCCCGGCATGTCGGGGTGGCGGATGATATTGTGGGGCTGGCCGAGGAGGTCGGCCTCGGTGTAGCCGGCGACGCGGCAGAAGACGTCGTTGGCGTAGGTGATGATGCCGCGCTGGTCGGTCTTGGAGACGATGATTTCTTCGGTGCCGAACGTGCGTTCGATGCCGGTGAGGGTGACGGCGCGGGACATGACGGGTGGCGTTTCCCGCGACATCGGCGGAAAACGGGCGGGCTTGAGCCGCACGGCCGGTGAAACCGGGGCGCGGATTGGCCAAGGCTGCGCGGATCTTGGCGGGCGCGCCGGACGAGGCGCGGACGGGGCGAGCGGACGGAGCGGCGGGGGCGGCGGGGCGGGGACGGGGGCGGGACCGGGAGGCCGCGGCGAGGAGCGGGGCCGCGCTATTTCTTCGCGGGTTCGAGCGAGTAGCCGTCCTTGCGGTCGAGCATGGACCAGCCGGCGGCGGCGAGTTCTTTGCGCAGGGCGTCGGCGGCGGCGAAGTCCTTGGCGAGTTTCGCGGCCCAGCGTTTCTCGGCGAGGGCGGCGACGGCGGAGGGGATTTCGACCTTGGGCGCGGCGGGGGCGGTGAGGTCGAGGCCGAGGGCGAACATGGCGCGGTCGAACGCGCGTAGCTCTTCAGCGGCACTCAAGGGGCTTCGCATAAACGGAATCGCAATTCTCGAGAACAGCTCTCCAAGGGCGGAGGGGAAGTTTAGGTCATCCGTTAGTTTCCCGAAAACGGAATCATAGTGATCGGAGTGCAGCTCTGGCTTTGCTGGGCCGGCATTCAGACTGAGTTTCTGACGAAATTCCCGCAGGGTCGTGAGGGCTTTCTCCGCCGCGTGCAGCGACTCCAGCGTGAAGTTCAGTTGCTTGCGCGGGTGGCCCATGAGCAACGCATAGCGCAGCGCCATCGGGGA
>JBILLY010000425.1:0-4801 GCA_044375835.1 Opitutaceae bacterium | reverse complement strand
TCGAGAGATGGTTGACGATGTAGAGCATCGCCACGGTGACGATGGTCGCGATGTAGAACCAGATGGCGACGTAGAGGCTGGGCTCGCGGCGGCGGGCGAGCGTCCAGAAAAAGTTCACCGCAAAGACGACCCAGATGAGGGCGACGGCGATGTTGATGGGCCAGATGAGTTCGGCGTATTCCTTGCCGCGGGTGAGGCCGAGGGGGAGCGTGATCGCGGCGGCGACGATGATCGCCTGCCAGCCCCAGAAGTGCAGCTGCGAGAGAAAATCGCTCGCGAGCCGAGCCTTCACGAGGCGCTGGGTGGAGTAGTAGACGCCGGCGAACATCATGTTGCCGACGAACGCGAAGATGACGGCGTTGGTGTGCAGCGGCCGCAGGCGGCCGAAGCTCAGCCAGGCAGTCTTGAAATTGATCTGCCAGAAGTTGAGTTGGGAGGCAACGAGCACGCCCACCAGCATCCCGACCACGCCCCACAGGACGGTGGCGTAGAGGAACTGGCGGACGACCTTGTCGTTGAACTCGATCGTGGTTTTTTGAGCGGCCATCTTGCGTGGAGTCGGTTGGATAAAAAGGGGAGCGGCCGTCGGTCAGCGGCGGAGGCAGCCGGCACAGGGCTGGCGGCGGCCGTCGCGGCAGCCGCAGTCGTGGCCGGACGCGTCGCGGGCGGAACCGGCGGTCGCGAGGCGGACGTTTTCGTCGGCCAGCGGCAGCAGCGAGTCACGCTCGGCGGAGCTGAGGCGACCGCGGGCGTGCTCGCGCAGGAAGAACACGACGAACGTGAAGACGAGGCAGAGACTGATGGTGAGGGTGAGCGGGACGACGGCCATGGCGGGGGTTCAGTTGGAAGGTTGATCGGCAGAGGGAGCGGAGCGGGTGCGGCGGCGCTTGGCGGCGGGTGCGCGGCCGTGGCGGTGGCGGAGCAGTTCTTTGGCGGCCAGCCAGTTCTCGAGATCGCGGCCGGGGAGGCGGCCGCTCTCGAGCCAGAGCAGGTAGGCCTCGTGCTGGATTTGCGCCTCGGTGGGTTCGGGAGCGGGGACGATGGGCGTGTTCATGGTGCCTCCGGTGGGTGGTTGAGGGAGCGAGTCTAGGTGCGCCGGGCGTTTCCTGCTCCGCAGGAGTTGGCCGGGCATGCGCGTATTTTGGTGCGGGCGCGGGTCAGGCGGCGAAGGGCAGGGAGTGGCCGCCCCGGGCGGCGTCCGGACGGCCGTGCAGGTGCTCGCGGTAGGCCGAGGGCGCCTCGCCCGTGACGCGGCGGAACACGCGGTTGAACTGCGACAGCGATTGGAATCCGGCCTCGTAGGCGGCTTCGCTGACCCGCATGTGGGGGTTGAGGAGCAATTGCTTGGTCTTCTCGACGCGCGCGCGGGCGACGTAGTCGGTGAACGTGAGGCCCGTGGCGGCCTTGAAGATCTTGCAGAAGTAGAAGGCGCTCATGCCGGCGGCATGAGCGACCTGTTCGAGCGAGAGCAATTCGCCCAGGTGATCGGCGATGAAGGCGCGGGCCTTGGCGACGGCCGGCGGCTCGGCGGCGACGGACTTCATCATCAGCTCGTTGCTGAGGAGCGAGAGATGGGAGGCGAAGCTGGCGAGCAGCCGGAGGGCGGCGCCGTAGCGGGCCTTGGGGAGGACCCGGGTCTCGAAGAACGCCTTGCGGAGTTCGTCGGGATCGACGGTCGAGTTCCACTTTTCGAGGCTCGCGGCGGCGGCGCGGAAATTGCGCTCGGACGGCGCGCGGAAGAGCACTTGGCCGGTCTGCAGGTAGGCGATGACCGTTTCGCCGAGGCGGACGGGGACGGCGGACTCGCTCAGGCCGGCGAAGCATTGGAGCGTGGTGACGCCCGCGGCCGCCTGTTCCTCGACGCGTTGCTGGAGTTGCAGGCAGGCGGCGCAGGATTTGTTGGCGCCGGCCATGAGGGCGCAGAACGAGCTCTTTTGCTTCGACCCCTCCAAGGGGGCTTGGAACGAACCGGCTTCGCGCAGCACGAGGGGCAGACCGGTGGCGGTCTCGAAGGCCTCCCGGTAGTCGCGGAAGAGTTCGGAGTTGCGCAGGCGGTTGACGACGTCGGCACCGGCGTGGGCGCGGGGTGCGGGAGCGAGGGCGGGTGGGTGGGCGTTCATCGTGGTGCCAGCATAGCGGACCCGGGCCGCCGGCGGTATTGGAGGCGGAGCGGCATCTCGCTAAAGGTTTTCCCTATGCGGCCTCGGGCACGCCCCGACGAACCGCGTCTGCGGCCTTGCGGCGCGGGGCGGCCGGGCCGAATTTGCCCGCGTGCCCGACTCCGTCCCTCCTCCCCCGCCGTCCGACGGCGCCACACCGCGGCAGGACCTCGATGCCACCGTCAAGGAGCTCCGCGATCTGAAAGCGGCGCTCGACGCGCACTCCATCGTGGCGATCACCGATGCGCGCGGCCGCATCACCTACGTGAACGACAAGTTCTGCGCGATCTCGCGGTATGCGCGCGAGGACCTGCTCGGACGCGACCACCGCATCATCAACTCCGGCCACCACGGCAAGGAGTTCATCCGCGAGCTGTGGGAGACGATCCGGGCCGGGCGCGTCTGGCGCGGCGAGCTGCGCAACCGCGCGAAGGACGGCACCCACTACTGGGTCGACACCACGATCTTTCCCTTCACCGACAGCAACGGCGCGCCCTTCCAATACATCGCGATCCGGACCGACATCACGAAGCGCAAGGCCGACGAGGAGGAACGCCAGCGGATCGCCGCCGAGCTCGCGGAGAAAAACAAGGAGCTCGAGGCCATCGTCTACACCGTGTCGCACGACCTGCGCTCGCCCCTCGTCAACGTCCAGGGCTTCGGCCAGCAGCTGAACCGGGCCTGCGACAAGATCCGCGCGGCCGCGGCGGCGGCGACCGACGGCATGGTCCCGGCGGCGGAGCTGCGCGGCCCGCTCGACACCGCGATCCCGCAGGCCCTGCGCTTCATCAAAGCCGGCGTCCACAAGATGGATACACTGCTCGCCGGCCTGCTGCGCTACTCGCGGCTCGGCCGCGTCGCGCTCTCGATCCGACCGCTGAACATGGACGGCCTCGTCGCCGACGTGATCGCCGCGCAACGCTTCCAGCTCGACGAAGCCGGGGCGGAGGTCGCGGTGGGTCCGCTGCCGCCGTGCCTCGGCGACGCGGTGCAGACCAGCCAGGTGTTCGCCAACCTCGTCGACAACGCGCTGAAATACCGCGATCCCGCGCGGCGACTGCACCTCGCGGTGAGCGGCCGGATCGAAGGCGACCAGGCCGTCTACGCCGTCGCGGACAACGGCATCGGCATCGCCGCGGACCATCAGGCCAAGGTGTTCGAGATCTTTCACCGCCTGAATCCGGAGAGCACCGCGGGGGAAGGGCTGGGCCTCACGATCGCACAACGCGTGCTCGAGCGGCAGAAAGGCCGGATTTGGGTTGAGAGCCGCGCGGGCGAGGGCTCAACGTTCCGCGTTGCACTGCCCGCGATCACCGCGGGCGCCACCACCCCATGAGCCAGGTCCAAACCATCCTCATCGTCGACGACGACGAGGGCCACGCGATTCTCATCCGCGAGAATCTCGAAGCCGCCGGCCTGCCCAACCGCATCGAGCACTTCCGCGACGGGCAGGCGGTGCTCGACTATTTTTTCCGCACGCCGATCCCGCCCGAGGCGTCCTACCTCGTCCTCCTGGATATCCGCATGCCCAAGATCGACGGCATCGAGGTCCTGCGCCAGCTGAAGGCCTCGCCCCGCTTCCGCCGCATGCCGGTCATCATGCTGACCACGACCGACGACTCCCGGGAAGTCGACCGCTGCCACGAACTCGGCTGCAACGTCTACATCCAGAAGCCCGTCGACTTCGACCGCTTCACCGAGGCGATCCGCCGACTGGGGCTGTTTCTCCCTCTGCTGGTGGTGCCCGGGATCGACCGGAGCTGAGTTCCCCGCGCGTGCCCCCGGCCACCGAAGCCCGCTCCATCCTTGTCGTCGACGACGACGAGGGCCTGCTCGTGCTGATGGCGGAAACCCTGCGCGCCGAGGGCTACGAGGTCGCCGTCGCCGGCTCCGCCAAGGCCGCGCGCGCCGCGCTCGAAAGCTCGCCGCCCGATCTGCTGATCCTGGACCTGAAACTCGCCGACGGCCACGGGCCCGATCTCGTGCGCGGCCTCCAGGCCGGACGCGCCCCGGTGCCCTTCGTCGTGGTCACCGGACAGGGCGACGAGAAAGTCGCCGTCGAGGTGATGAAGCAGGGCGCGCTCGACTACGTGATGAAGGACACGGGGCTCTTCGACCTGCTCCCGGCGGTGGCGCGCCGCGCGCTCGACACCGTCGGCCAGGCCCGCGACCTCGCCGCCGCGCAGCGCGAGCACCGCCGGCTCGAAAGCGAGATCCTCGCCGTGGGCGAGCGCGAGCGGCACAGCATCGGCGCCGATCTGCACGACAACCTCGGCCAGCGGCTGACCGCCCTCGAGCTGATGTGCACGATGGTGAAAGAGGACGCGGCCCCCTACCCCGCCCTCGCCCAACGTCTCGACCTGATGGGCAAAATGCTGCGCGAAGCCATCGCCCAGACGCGCGCCCTCGCCCGCGGTCTCGTGCCCGTAGGCGACGCGCCCGACGCCCTGCAAAACGGCCTCACCGAGCTGGTCGAGCGCACCGCCCAGGTCGGCTCCGTGCGTTGCACCTTCGAGTGCCCCGCGCCCGTGCTCCTCGCGGACCCGTTCGCCGCGGGGCACCTTTACCGCATCGCGCAGGAAGCCGTGAACAACGCCCTCAAGCACGCGCGCGCGCGGCACATCGCCGTGCGGCTCGCCGCC
>JBILLY010000047.1:0-13064 GCA_044375835.1 Opitutaceae bacterium | reverse complement strand
TTACGACACCAAGCACGCGATCGTCTTCGAGCGCCTGCTCGACCTCTACAACCGGCAGGCCCCGATCGACATCTCCGTGGTGGCCGAGGAACTCAAGACGTCGCGCCAGCTCGATCAGGTCGGCGGTTATGCGTTTCTGAGCCAGATCAGCGGGCGGATCCCGACGACGGCGCAATCGGGCTACTTCATCGAGAAGGTCCGGGAACAGGCGCTCCTCCGCGAGATCATCCGTTCGGCCACCGGCGCCGTGGAGGACTGCTACAACTTCTCGGGCGGAATCGACGAGTTCGTCGACCAGGTCGAAACGAAGATCTTCGGCGTCACCCAGAATCGCGTCAGCGAGAGCGCCAAGCAGATGCGCGAGCCGACCCGCGAGGCCATGAATGTCATCACCAAGATGATGATGAAGAAGGGCGAACTCACGGGAGTCTCGTCCGGCTTCAAGGACCTCGACGCGATGATGTATGGGTTCCAGCGCCAGGAAATGATCATCCTCGCGGCCCGTCCTTCCATGGGCAAAACGTCGCTCGCCCTGAACTTCGCCGAGGCGGCGGCGTTGCCCAAGAAGGGCCCGCCGGCCGCGGTGCTGATTTTTTCCCTCGAAATGGGCGCCGCCCAGCTCGCCTTGCGCATGCTGTGCGCGCGGGCCCGCGTGAACATGAAGCTCCTCCGCGACGGCCTGCTGTCGAAAAACGGCGAAGAACAAACGCGACTCCTGCAGGCCGCCGACGACTTTTCCAAGGCGCCCATCTTCATCGACGATTCCAGCTCCATTTCCATCATGCAGCTCCGTGCCAAGGCGCGGCGGATCCATTCCCGGACCCCGTTGGGATTCATCATGGTGGACTACCTGCAGCTCCTGAGCCCGACCGACCCCAAGGTGCCGCGCGAGCAGCAGGTCGCGGAGGCTTCCCGCGGTCTGAAGGCGATCGCGAAGGAACTCGACGTCCCCGTCCTTGTATTATCCCAGCTCAACCGCTCGTCCGAAAAGGACAACCGCACCCCCAAACTCTCCGATTTGCGTGAATCAGGTTCCATCGAACAGGACGCCGACGTGGTCCTCATGCTCGCTCGTCCGCGCGATGCGGACGAGAAGTTCCAAGTCGCGGCCGACTCCGCCGAGTTAATCGTTGCCAAGCAACGAAACGGACCGGTAGGAGAACTGAAGCTCACTTTCCTCAGAGACATCACCCGCTTTGAAAACTTTCATCAGTAACCCTGCTCGCGGGGTCGCTTCCCTCCTTTTCGCTCTAGCTTGTTGGTCGTCAGCGGGTTTCACTCCGGTTGTCGCCCAGCCGGCCGCCCAGAAGTCCGGGGCGCAGGCGCAGGCTCCGGCCTACAAAGTGGGCACGGTCACGATCAAATTCGTCGGCACGGCCAACGTGAACGAGCAGGTGGTGCGGGCGAACATGCAGATCCGCGAGGGCGGCGAGTTCGACGAAGTGATTTTGGACCGCGATATCCGGTCGCTTTACCGCACCGGACTTTTCGAGTTCATTGAGGTCAAGCACGAGCCGGTCGACGCGACCACCTTCAACCTCGTGGTCGAAGTGACCCCGAAATACCGCGTGCTGGCGGTGCGCTTCGAGGGCAACGTCAAGGTGAAGTCCAATCGCCTTGAGAAAGAAGTGAAGGTGAAATCCAACCAGGCGCTGGACGAGCGTCAGGCCAAGGAGGACACCGAGAAGCTCCGCGAGTTTTACCAGAAGTCCGGCTACAATCAGGTCCAGATCAACTACACCATCGAGCGCGACCGGGTGGGCGGCTTCGGGACGGTGATTTTCAAGATCCGCGAGGGCGCGAAGGTCAAAATCGCGGACATCCAGTTCGCCGGCAACAAGAGCGTCCAGGCGCGCAAGCTGCGCGGGGCGATCGAGACCAAGAAGTGGTGGATGTTTTCGTGGCTGACCGGCTCGGGCCGCTTCAAGGACGACCAGTTTGAGGACGACCTCGACAAGCTCCGCGATTTCTACCGCGAACTCGGCTTCCTCGACGTCGACATCCCCCAGGACAAGGTGCTCTTCAACTACCCCACGCCGGAGAAGTTGGTCCTCGTCATCAACATCAACGAAGGTCGCCAGTATCGCGTCGGCGAGATCAGTTTTTCGGGCAACAAGCTCTTCAATTCGGCGCTGCTGAAGCGTGTGGTGCGGCAAAAGACGGGCGTCGTCTTCGTGCCTTCCAAATTGGACAAGGACGTCGAGCGCCTCGACGATTTTTACGGCAAGGACGGTTACCTCGACACGCGCGTGCGGCTCAACCGCAAGCCCAACGTCGCGACCGGCGCGATCGACGTCGAATACGTGATCCAGGAGAGCGAGAAGTTCTCGGTCGAATCGATCGTCATCGAGGGCAACACCAAGACCAAGAGCACCGTGATCCTGCGTGAACTGGTGCTCGGCCCCGGCGATGTTTTCAGCACGGTGCTGATGAAGATCAGCCAGCTGCGCCTCGAGAACACCCGCTTCTTCGAGAGCGTGAATGTCAATCACCAGGAAACCAACATCCCCGGCCGCCGCAACATGCGCATCGCGGTGCATGAAGGCCGCACGGGGAATCTGACCTTCGGTGCCGGCTTCAGCTCGCTGGAGCGCGCGACGCTTTTCGCCGAAGTTTCCCAGTCGAACTTCGATCTCTTCAACCGCCGGTCTTTCTTCCAGGGCGACGGCCAGAAATTCCGCCTGCGCATGCAGCTCGGTTCCCTGTCCAGCGAAGTGGTGCTGTCGTTCGAGGAGCCGTGGCTCTTCCAGAAGCAGCTGGGCCTCGGCTTCAGCGTCTTCCGCACGAGCTCCGAATACAACTCGACGTTCTACAGCCAGATCCAGACCGGCTTCGAGGTCTACCTGCGCAAGCACCTTTGGGAACTCTGGAACGGGCGTCTCTCCTACACCTACGAAATCTTCGACATTCAGGATATCTCACCCAGTGCGTCGGCCATCATCCAGGCCCTCGCCGGCAGCAACGCATCGTCCAGTATCGGTTTGCAGTTGGAGCGCGACACGCGCGACAAGATCATCAACACAACCTCCGGCAACCGCGTGGAAGTGAATCTCCGTTTCGCCGGCGGACCGCTCGGCGGCTCCAAGATCAACAACAACTACAGCCTCGAATTCCGCGGCTCGCAGTTCTTCCCGGTCTTCGAGACGCAGGCGCAGGTGCTCAGCCTCATCGCCCGCGGCGGCGTGATCCAGAACTTCGGCGATGCCACCGACGTGCCTTACTACAACAAATGGTATCTCGGCGGCCCGACGACCCTGCGTGGTTTCGAGTTCCGCGAAGTCGCGCCGCGCGACCAGTTCGACGAGCCGATCGGCGGCAAGACCTACGGCTTCTTCAGCGCGGAGTATTCCCTCGATATCGTGAGCCCGATTCGTTTCGCGATCTTCTACGATGCCGGCTTCGTCAACAAGGGCGCCTACGATTTCAATCCGGCCTCTTATCACGACAACTTCGGCTTTGGCCTGCGCCTCTTCGTGGCCGGCGCGCCTCTCAGCCTCGACTTCGGCATCCCGATCACGGGCGACAAGCTCGCCAAGAAGGGCAACCAGTTCAATTTTTCCTTTGGCACCCGGTTCTGATTCTGTTCCGGTCTCCCGCTTATTTCCCAAAAATCACCACTCATGAAGAACTCCCTCAAATCCCTGTTCGCCCTCGCGACCTTCGGTGCGCTGGCGCTCGGTGTTTCCGCCCAGCCGGCGCCCAAGATCATGGTCGTCGACATGGCGAAGCTCTACGACACCCACTACAAGACGCTTGAGCAGAACGCCAAGATCCAGGCCGACGACCAGAAGGCCCAGGAAGAAGTCGAGAAGATGAACAAGGAGGGCAACGCCCTCGTCGAGGAATACAAGAGCCTCAACGACCAGAGCCAGAGCGTCGCGCTCTCGGCCGAGGCCAAGTCCAAGGCCCAGGACGCCGCGCAAAAGAAGCTCGAGCAGATCCAGTCGAAGCAGCGCGAAGTGCAGACGTTCATCCAGAACACCCGCAATTCCCTCGGCCAGCGCCTCAACACCTTCCGCAGCCTGATGCTCGAGGAGATCAGCAAGGTCGCCGCCGACGTCGGCAAGCGCAAGGGGGCCACCCTCATCGTAGACAAGGCCGGTCCGACCGGTATCGGCATCTCGGCGTTCATCTACGTCGATGCCGCCTACGAAATCACCGAGGATGTGCTCAAAGAGATCAACAAGGACCGCCCGGCCGGCGCCCCCTCCGCTCCGGCGGCTGCGCCCGCGGCCGGTGGTGCGACTCCGTCGCCCGCGTCCGTGACGGTGCCCGGCCTCGCGCCGAAGAAGTAGTCGGGCGCATTGCCCGCGCAGACTTGCCCCGCTCCCCGGAGCGGGGCTTTTTCTTGGCCGGCAGCGAACGCGGCGTCGCTGCGATTCAGAAACCCAACCGGGCGCCGCCTGCCCCGAACTCCGACAATTTCCATGAAGGTCTCGTTTTCAGCCGACGAACTCGCCCTGCTCACGCAAGCCACGCATCGTCGCGGCGCCACCACCCAGGCGATCGTCGGCCTCGCCGCCTTGGCCGACGCCGGCCCGGGCGACCTCTCGTTTCTGGGCAATTCGAAATACAAGGCGGACGTTGCCAAGACCCGCGCGTCCGTGGTGCTGGTTCCCAAGGACTACTCCGGCGAGCCGGCGGCGGATCAACTCCACCTTGTCGTCGCCAATCCATCGGTGGCCCTTGCCCTGATCTGCGCGCGCATCGAGCAGCAACTGTGGCCCAAGCCGGCTCCCGGCGTGCATCCCACGGCTGTGCTCGGCGCAGGCGTCATCGTGCCGGCGTCGGCGACTGTGGGGCCGCTGTGCGTGATCGAGAGCGGGGCCCGTTTGGGCGAACGGGTCCACCTGCAGGCTCAGGTCTTTGTCGGGCGGGATGCCGTCATCGGCGACGATTGCTGGCTGATGCCGCGCGCCTCGGTCGCCGCCGAGTGCGTGCTCGGCGACCGGGTGCGCTTGCAGTCCGGTGTGGTCGTGGGCTCGGACGGCTTCGGCTACGAATTTGTCAAAGGACGCCACGAGAAGGTGCCGCAGGTCGGGATCGTCAACGTCGGCGACGACGTCGAGATCGGCGCCAACTCCACGCTGGACCGCGCCCGCTTCAGCCGCACCGACATCGGGGAGGGCACCAAAATCGACAACTTGGTGCAGATCGCGCACAACGTGCGCGTCGGCAAGCATTGCCTCATCTGCGCGCAGGCCGGCATCTCCGGCAGCACGACACTCGGCGACTACGTTGTGCTTGGAGGTCAGGCCGGTCTCGGCGGCCACATCACGCTTGGCAAAGGGGTGAAAGCGGGCGGCCAAGCCGGCATCACGTCCGACGTGCCGGCGGGCGAATTCGTCAACGGCACCCCGGCGATTCCCTACATGCTGGAGCGTCGGCTCGCGATTTTGCACCAGCGGCTGCCCGACCTCTTCAAGCGCGTCGAGACTTTGGAGCGTCAGATCATCGTGCCAGAAAAGTCTTCCTCCTAGGCGGACCCGGCCCAAGATGCCGCCCCCATGAGCGAGTCGCGGCTAAAGATTTTTTCCGGTAACTCAAATCGTCCTCTGGCCGAGGAAATTTGCCGTTCCATCGGTGAGCCGTTGGGCGAGGCCACGGTCACGAGTTTTCCGGACGGGGAGACCTTCGTCAAAATCAACGAAAACATCCGCGGGCACGATGTCTTCATCATCCAGTCGACCTGCCCGCCGACGAACCACCACCTGGTCGAGCTGCTGATCATGATCGACGCCGCGCGGCGCGCCTCGGCGCAGCGCATCACCGCGGTGCTGCCGTTCTACGGCTATGCCCGGCAGGATCGCAAAGACCAGCCGCGCGTGCCCATCACGGCCAAGCTCGTCGCGAACCTCCTCGTGGCTGCGGGCGCCAACCGCATCCTCACGATGGATCTGCACAGCCAGCAGATCCAGGGGTTCTTCGATATTCCCGTCGATCACCTCTATGCGTCGCCGGTCTTCTTCGAGCACTTGGCGGCGTCAAAGCCCGAGAAATTCGTGGTCTGCTCACCCGACGTCGGGGGCATGAAGATGGCCGCCGCCTACGCCGATGTGCTCGGCGCCGGTCTCGCGCTCGTCGCGAAGAAGCGCAAGAGCGCGACCAACGTCGAGGCGATCAACGTCGTCGGCGATGTGGCGGGCTGCGACGTGCTGTTGGTGGACGACATCACCGAGACGGCCGGCACGCTCACCGCGGCGGCCAAGCTCCTGCGCGACCACGGCGCGCGCAGCGTGAAAGCGGCGGTGAGCCATTGCATCCTCAACGAGGTCGCCGTGAGCCGCCTGAAGAGCGGTTTCATCGACGAACTGATCACGACCAATTCCACGCCGATCAACACCCACGGGATTCCGGTGACGGTGCTCAGCATCGCGCCGTTGCTCGGGAAGGCGATCCAGCGCATCAACAGCAACGAGAGCGTGACGGGACTCTTCCGCGTGAAGGGCTTCTGAGCCGCCGCGTCCCGGGCGGGGCGCAGGCGGGGCCGGGGGCGGATCGCCGCCGGGTTGCGCCGCCGGCGGGGTTGGCCATGATCGTCGGGACTTTCGAATCATGAAGTCGTTCACCTGCCTGCCTCGGATCGTCGCCGGACTCGTCGTGCTGGCCGCGGCGCTCTCCGCCGGCGCCGCCACCCCGAAGTCGTCGCGCACGCCGCCGCCCAAGGCGCCCAAACCCGCGGTCAAGATCGACCGCTCGGCCGTCGGCGAAGGCCCGAAAGGCGGACCGGTGGTGAGCTATGCCGATATCGTCGAACCGGCCCAGAAAGCCGTCGTTTCCGTCTACTCCACCAAGATCATCAAAGAGCGCCTCGTCCTGAATCCGCTTTTCCGGCGCTTCTTCGGCAACATCCCCGACCAGGAGCGCGAGAGCCGGCAGGAGGGCATGGGGTCGGGCGTGATCGTGACCTCGGACGGCTACATCCTGACCAACAACCACGTCGTCGAGGGGGCGGACGAAGTGAAGGTCACGCTCGCGGATGACCGCGATTTCGTCGCCAAGGTCATCGGCGCCGATCCCAAGACGGATGTCGCTGTGCTCAAGATCGAGGGCGAGGGCCTGCCGTTCGTCACGCTCGCCGACAGCGACCGGCTGCGGGTGGGCGACATCGTGTTTGCCGTCGGCAATCCGCTCGGCGTGGGCCAGACGGTGACGATGGGCATCGTCTCGGCCAAGGGCCGGAGCAAGCTGGGCCTGCTCGAAAACGTATCCGGCTACGAGGACTTCATCCAGACGGACGCCGCGATCAACATGGGCAATTCCGGCGGCGCTTTGCTCGATGCGCGCGGCCGCCTCGTGGGCATCAACAGCGCGATCATCTCTCCCTCGCGCGGCAACATCGGCATCGGGCTCGCGATCCCGATCAACCTCGCGAGTTTCATCATGAACAGCCTCGTCGAAAACGGCGTGGTGGCGCGCGGTTTCCTCGGCATTTCGAGCGACACGCTCACGGGCGACGTCGCGGAGCAACTGGGATTGAAGAAGGAAACGCGTGGCGCGGTGATCACCGACGTCGAGCCGGACGGTCCCGCGGACAAGGCCGGCATCAAGGCCACCGACGTCGTGATCGCGCTGAACAATCATCCGGTCACCACCTCGGAGGAACTGCGCCTGCTGATCTCCCAGGTTGTGCCGGATGCGAAAGCGACGCTGCGCATCGCCCGCGACGGCAAAGAGCGGACGGTCGAGGTAAGAATGGGGCAGGCGATCGAAAATCCCAACGAGTTCGTCGAGGGCGTCACGGTGACCACCCTCACGCCGGAGTTGAAGCGCCGGTTCCGCATCACCGATCCGCGGATCAACGGCCTCCTGATCACGGAGGTCGCGGAAACGTCTCCCTACGCCGACCGCTTGGCGCGCGGACTGATCCTCATCCAGGTCAACCGCGAGCGGATCACGGACCTGCAGTCGGCGCGGGCTTTGCTGCGTCCGCGACCGGAGCGAAATCTCCTGACCATTTTCGACGGCCTGGAGTTTCGCTACGTGAGCATCGTGCTGCGCTGACCGCCCGGTTCAGCTGCCCGGCTTCTGGACCGGGATCTTCTGCAGCCACTCGGGCACGGCGTCGGCCGGGTAGGTGGGAAAACTGAGTTCGAGCAGCGAGATGGCCGGCACTTCGAAGCGGGCGCTGCCGGCGCTGCGGTCGACCAGCATGGCGATGCCGACGGGCACGCCGCCGGCTTGGCGGACGATGTCGATGCACTCCAGGACGCGGCCGCCGCGGGTCACGACGTCCTCGACGATCAGCACGGGTTCGCCGGGCCGGAGGGTGAAGCCGCGGCGCAGCACGAGCACGTTGTTCTCTTTTTCCGCGAAGATGTAGCGGACCTTGGCCTGCCGGGCGACCTCCTGCCCGATCACGAGTCCGCCCATCGCGGGGGCGAGGACCGTCTCGCAGGCGAGTCCGGCGGCGCGAATGCGCGCCACCAGCAATTCCGCGAGGCGCTCGACGGCATCCATGCGCTGGCAGACCTGCGCGCACTGGAAGTAGTGGCCGCTGTGCAGGCCCGAGCGGAGGACGAAATGTCCTTCGAGCAGCGCGCGCGTGCGGGTGAAAATGTCGAGGATCTCTTTTTGGCCGGCGTCCATGGCGCGACGCTGCGTCATGCTTCGCAAAAAACAAAATCAATTTTGCGTCGGGCGGAGTGCCGCCCCACGGTGGCGCCGTGCCCGAAGCGACCCACCTGCCGCTGGAAGACGAAGTCGGCGACATCCTCGAAAAAGCGATGCGCCGGCTGGGCCTCGGCCCGGACCAGGCGGCGGCGCGCGCGCGGGTGCCGGCCGAGCGCCTGCGCGACGCGATCGACTACCGCGGCACGTTCTCCTGCGAAGAGTTGGGCCGGCTCGCCGCGGTGCTCGAGTTGAACGACGTCGGGCTTTGCGCGTTGGCGGCCGGGCGCTATCCGTTGCCGGAACTGGGGCCGTTGCCGTTCTGCATCTGGCCGCTGCGCGCGCCCCACGGCGTGGGTGTAGCCAACGCCTACCTCGTGGCCGAGACCGGGGCGACGCGCGGCCTGCTGTTCGACAGCGGGGCGGACCTGGCGGACCTGGAGTCGGCCTGGCCGAAACGGATCACGCGGGTGGACGCAGTTTTCCTGACGCACCTGGAACAGGAACACACGGGCGGGCTGTGCGGCGTGCTGGAGCGGTTCGGCGCGGAAGTCGCCTACGTGCCCGCCGGGGTGACGGTGCGCTGCGGCGCGGAGATGCGGGAAGGGGAAACGCGCCCGTTCGGATCGTTGGCCGTGACGGCGTATTCGACTCCCGGACACGCCGCCGCGCACAATTGCTACCTGATCGAGGCTCGCGGGCGACAGGTCGGACCGGCCGTGCTGGTGTCGGGCGACCTCGTTTTTGCCGGATCGGTCGGCGGCGCCTATTTTTCGGGCGAGCAGTTGCACGCCCAAGTGCGGCGCATGCTGACGACGCTGCCGCGCGACACGGTGATCGCGCCCGGCCACGGGCCCCTCACGACGGCGGACAACGAACTGCGCTTCAATCCGTTCGTCCGCTGAGTCAGGGGGCGAGGCGCAGCAGATCGGCGGTGGCGGGCACGTCCTTGATGATCTGGGACGGCTCGGGTCCGACGCCGAGGTAGCGGAGATTCGGGAGCTTGTCGGCGGCGGGCCAGCGGCCGCCGTCGTAAGCGACCTCGAGCGTGCTCTTCATCATCGCGGCAACGTAGCTGCGTGCAGCGGCGGGCAGGGCGGCGAAGTGCCGGATTTTGGAAATATCTTCCGTCCAGCCCGGGTGGCGGGTGTAGACGGGGCGAAGGGTTTTGCGGACGGCCTCGTTGCGGGGGACATGGGCGTAGCGCTGGCCGGACGCATCCGCGTAGGCGACGCAGAGAAGCAGGTCGCCGCGCCACTCGCCGCTGTGGGTGAGCGCGTCGGATTTGTTGATCATCACGTCCTGGAAACCGCCGTAGCGCAGGGCGTCGCCCTTTTCCACGGCATCGAACCAGCCGACCATGCGCTGGCGGCCCGTGCTCGTGCCGAACTCGATCTGCTTGAGCTTCGCGGCCAACGGATGGGCATCGTCCATCTGCGTGAGAAACGTATGGGTGCCGACCTTGGTGTCGTAGGCTTTGGCGACGCCGAAGGTGTGGATGCGCTGCACGGGAATGCCGGCGCTCTCGAAAAACTCCGGCGTGTAGGTGTGGGAGGCAGTGACGTTGGGCGAGAAGCCGTGGCGTTTGTCCAGCCAGTAGGCCTGGCCGAACTCGCCGATGACGGTGCGGCCCGCGTGCACTTCGCGGAGGATGAGTTCGCGGACCTCGCCGATGTTGCGGGCGAGGGCGGTGCCGGCGGCCCAGTAGGTCGCGGTGAGCGCCTCGAGGTTGAGCGTGAACGGGACCGGGCCGCGGAAGCGCGTGAAGTCGAATTCGTCCTTGGTGAAGACGCCGAGCTCGATGGCTTCGGCGTTGGCGCGCAGTTCGGCGGCGGTGAGCTTGTCGAAGAACGACGCCCAGGCGGCTTCGCCTACCCGGCAGACGTGCTGGATGGTGCGGCAGGCGCGGTCGGCGCGCTGGGCGAGCTTGCGGGCGAAGTAGTTGGGACCGGCGAGGAAATCGGAGAACGTGATCTGCTGCTGGCCGACCTCGTCGAGGTAGGCGGGCGTGATGCCGCGGCCGGTGGAGCCGCGCGGCTCCTCGGCGAGGACATTGACCCGGTAGTCCTCCCACGCGAGGTCGAGGAGGCGGTGGGTGAGATCGGAAACGAGGGTGCGCTCGTCGACGAGCAGGCGGGAGAGGATGGCGTGGCCTTTTTTCTCCAGCGGTTTGGTTTCCCACCAGATCTTGCGCGGGTCGGCGACGACGCCGCTGCCGATGCAGAGGTGGGCGGCATCGCGGACGACGACGCCGGCGGGGAGGAGGTTCAGCTTGATGCCGCCGGCGGTATGCCCGGAGTTGGCGCCGCCGTTGACCTTGAGCACAACCGAGACGGGGTGGGCGGTGCCGCGGAGTTCGTCGGCTACTTCGGGGATGAGCCGGCCTTTGCCTTCGTCGCCGAGGGAAATCCCGACGTCGGCGATCAGTTGGCTGGAGAAGGGGAGCAGGGACATGGTTGCGCGAGGTGCAACGGAGTCCGGACGAACCCTATTGCCGAAGAGTCAAAACGCGACCGGGCCGGCCGGGGCAAACAGATTCTTCCCGGGCGTTTGGCATAACACGGGCGTCGCCGCAGGCCGGCGGTCCGCGCCTTGCCGAGACGAAAAAGCCGGCCCATGCGGGGCCGGCTTGAGCGGAGCGGAGAGGAGGCGCCGCGCGGGAATCAGTTGCGATCCGCCTTCGCGGGACGACGCGCTTTGCTCTCCATGAACTCGCGGATGACGGCCATGCGTTCGCGGTTGCGATTCTCTTCCTCGACCTCTTCGGCCGAGCGCACGGCTTCGTTCTGAGCCATGGCTTTGCGCATTTTCATGAGCGCGAGGTATTCGAGCTGGCGGATGCGCTCGCGCGTCACGTTGAACTTTTTGCCGACTTCCTCGAGCGTGAGTTCGTCGCGGCCCTCGAGGCCGAAGCGGAGCTTGATGATCTCGGCCTCGCGGGCATCGAGCGAATTCACCATGTTGCTCAGGTCGGAGTTGAGGTTCTTCTCGCGGAGGCCGTCGAAGGGACTGACGGCGTTTTCGTCGCCCACGATCTCACCGAAGGTGGAGGAATCGCCGTCTTCGCCGATTGGGGCGTCGAGGGAAGCGGGGCGGACGCTGACCGATTTGAGATGGGCGACCTTGGAGGTCGGGATCTGGAGTTCGATCGCCAATTCCTCGTCCGTGGGCTCGCGGCCAAGTTGTTCGGTGAGCGCCATGGCGGTCCGGCGCATCTTGGAGATTTTGTCGACGAGGTGGACCGGGAGGCGGATGGTTTTGCTCTGGTTGGCGAGCGCGCGCTTGATCGACTGCTTGATCCACCAGGCCGCGTAGGTGGACAGCTTGCCGCCCTTGCGGGGGTCGAAACGCTCCACGGCCTTGATCAGGCCGATGTTGCCCTCGCTGATGAGGTCGAGCAGCGGCAGACCGAAGTCCTTGTAGTCCATCGCGATCTTCACGACCAAGCGCAGGTTGGCGCTGATCATGTGGTCGCGGGCGGCTTTGTCGCCGCGGCGGATGCGCCGGGCGAGCTGGATCTCCTCCTCGATGGTCAGGAGCGGGGTCTTGCCGATTTCCTGGAGGTAGAGTTGCAGGTTGCTGCGCTCCCCGTGGGGGATGGGCGCTTCGGGTGCGGTGCGGTCGTTCTTCTCAAGGAAGGACGGCGGAGCATCCATGGGTTGCGGCGTGAGAGAGGCGGGGGCAGGAGCGACGTTGACGGCATCGTCCGAGTAAGATGAAGCGCGGAGCGATTTGGCTTTGTTGGGCATGTGGAGGACCTCGTTTAGGTTAGAGGAGCTGCGGCGTGGGTTGTTCCCGGTGGGAGCTGAAAGCGTTCCAAGCGGGGTTACGGGCCATCGCGAGGGAAGGATGCGCGAACGTGGCTTTTTGCCGGGAAAATGTGGCACAGAGGTCTGTGCCACGACCGGCAATTCGTAACAGCCCCGGCGGGGCGACCGAGGTGAATCAACGCACGCGCACGTAAAGCCCGCAGGGCAGGCGCGAGTCGGAGGGGCGGCTCTTAAAACGCGAGCAACGATCTACTTATCGCTGAATATCTCGATGCCGGCGACGCCGGTGGAGAGGCGGAAGCCGCGATACATGCCGGCGGAGTTGAAAGGCATGGCGACGTTGCCCTGCCGGTCGATGGCGACGACGCCGCCGTCGCCGCCGAGGGCACCGACCTTGGCGATGGTGGCGGCGGCGGCGTCTTTCAACGAAGCGCCTTTGTATTCCATCTGGGCGGCGATATCGCGGGCGACGCCCACGCGGATGAAAAACTCGCCCCAGCCGGTGGCGCTGACGGCGCAGGTGGCGTTGTGGGCGTAGGTGCCGGCGCCGATGATGGGGCCGTCGCCGACGCGGCCGAATTTCTTGTTGGTCATGCCGCCGGTGGAGGTGCCGGCGGCGAGGTTGCCCTGGCGGTC
This sequence comes from Opitutaceae bacterium, assembly GCA_044375835.1. Lineage (GTDB taxonomy): Bacteria > Verrucomicrobiota > Verrucomicrobiia > Opitutales > Opitutaceae > ER46. The sequence goes on along the minus strand of JBILLY010000047.1, from coordinate 48 downwards.
GAGGGCGGCGCAGCCGACCGTGCCGTATTTGGCGGTGCGGTCGAAGGC
>JBILLY010000316.1:0-5780 GCA_044375835.1 Opitutaceae bacterium | reverse complement strand
GTTTTCTTGGCCTTCTTGGCGGCCTCGCGTTGTTGGGCGCGCTCCAGCTGTTCGCGGCGGTGGGTGGTGTAGAAGTAGTCGTTGGGGACGAAGTCGAATCCCTGCTGCTGCGCGAAGCGCTCGGCGCCATCGCCGGTCAGCATGACGTGTTCGGATTTCTCCATGACGGCGCGGGCGAGGGAGATGGGATTCTTGATGCGTTTGACCCCGGCGACGGCCCCGGCGGCCTGCGTGCGGCCATCCATGATCGAGGCATCGAGCTCGCAGGTGCCGTCGGCCGTGAAGACGGCGCCCTTGCCGGCGTTGAAGAGGGGCGAATCCTCGAGAATCTTGACCGCGGCGATGACGGCATCGAGGGCGGGACCGCCGCGTTCGAGGACGGCGTAACCGGCGTCGCGGGCCTCGGTGAGTTTGGCGCGATACTCGGCCTCGCGTTCGGGCGACAACGAGGCGCGCTCGATCACGCCGGCGCCGCCATGGATGACGAGGCCGAAGGGGCGCTCGGCGGCGGCGGCGGACAGCGCGGCGAGCAGGGCGAAGAGGGCGGCGAAGGCGTTTTTCATGGTGCGCGAATGGACGAAGGATCAGGAGGCGAGGCGGCGGCCGACGATGATGAGGTCGCGTTCCACCCCGTCGAGCACGGCGACGCGCGGGAGGTGGGCCCAGCGGGCGAAGCCATGGGCCTCGAAGAGGCGGAGGCTCGGGGTGTTGTGGCCGAAAATGTAGCCCAGCAGCGTGTGGAGTCCGAGCGCGGGGGCGCCTTCGAGGGCGGCGCGGAGGAGGCGCCGGCCGAGGCCGAGCCGACGGTGGGACTCGGCGACGTAGAGCGCGATCATGGCGGTGCCGTCGTAGGCGGCACGGGGGTAGAACGTATCGAAACTGAGCCAGGCGACGACGGTGTCGGCGGCGTCGGCCAGGACCCAGATCGGGCGTTGCGGGGTTTGGTGCGCGTCGAACCACGGGCGGCGGGACTCGACCGTCACAGGTTCGAGATCGGCGGTCACCATGCGGCCGGCCACGGTGCTGTTGTAGATCGCGACGATGGCGGGCAGGTCGGCGGCGATGGCGGGGCGAAGGGCAAAGTCGCTCATGGCGTGGTGGCGGGGAAATCGAAACCGATTCGGCCGACCGGGGTAAAGCCCTGCCAGCGGCGCAACTCTCCGGTGGCGGTGTCGAAGGTCAGGTGCATGTCGAAGATGCCGGCGGCGGATTCTTTGGTGGCGGGCACATAGCGATAGCGGACGGTCGTGCGCGGGCCGTCGGTTTTCGTTTCGGTGGGTCGACCGAGGAGGCGATGGAGTGCGGGCAGGCGGGGGCGGGTGGCGGCGACGGCGGCGGCGGTGACAGTGGCCTCGATCCGTTTGCCGCCGGCGTCCACGCGGCCGCGGCCGAGACTCTTGACGACGCCGACGAGAAAATCCTTGGGCATGACGGCGAAGTAGCGCTCGGGGATCGAGAGGCGGGTGAGGCGGTCGTCGGTGAAGGTGAGGTCGACGACGATATCGTATTCGACGGCTTCGGTCTCGCCGGCCGGGAGTTGTTTCACCCAGCGGATGCGCCATTGCGCGGCGTGGCCGACTTGCTGGATCGACTCTGACTTGATGCCGAGCCAGCGGACGTCGCCGGAGCGCACGACCGGATGGAGGCAGATCAGCGCGAGGCCGTCGGTCGTCTGCAGGGTGAAGTGCTCGTCGAAGCGGCCGAGTTGGAGTTTGAGCTCGAGGAGGCGCAGGTAAACGCACCCGCTCAGGAGCGCGGCGGTGGCGAGGAGGCCGGCGGCAACGAGGCGGCGTGCCCACGGACGCCGCGGCGGGCTCATTTCTTCTCGGCCGCCGGGGGCGTCGCGAAGGTGATGCGGTTGACGGCGTCGATCAGGCGGGTGCGGAGCAGGTCGTCTTCCTCGGCGGTGGTCTTGGCGTAGGTCTTGCCCTCGATCACGCGCTCGGCGAGCTCGATGCTGACGACGAAGACGTGGCTGTTGCGGACGAAGAGAAAGTTGCCGCGTTTGGCGACGGGCACGCGGTCGGCGGCGATCTGCGCGACGCGCTCGGGGAACATCGTGCCGCCGGGAATCAGCAGGTAGGTTAGCAGCGAGCCCTCCATCGCGCCGGGGACGAACTTGGCGCTCTCGATCTGCACGCCGGGGAAGGCGCGTTTGAAGTCGGCGAGCACGTAGTTGCTGAAGAAATAGATGAGGTAGTCCTTGGTGCCGCGGGTGGAGTTTTCCCAGCGCTGGGTGGCGTCCTGCGGGAAGGCGGCAATGCTGATGTAGAGGTTGAAGTCGTCCTGGAAGGTGACGACGTTGGGTGTATCGGTGATGTCGCCGCCGAGTTCGGGGAGCACCGGGATACGCACGGTGAAAAGACCGGTGGGCGAGAGGTAGTTTTTGCCCTGCACCTTGCCGTGGAGCGATTGGGCGGAGGCGGGAACGACGGCGGCGATCAGGGCGAGGGCGAGCGCGAGCGTGGGGCGGAACATGGAAAAGAGGTAAGACGACTAGCCGAGGCGAACCGGCTTTCAAGCCAAGGCTGGCAACGCGCGGGAGAGCGCGATCCAGCAGGGGATCGGGATCTCTTCCGGCCGGCTTTGTTCCGAGAGACCATGGGAGATCAGAAGGTCGCGCCAGTCCGCGTGACCGGCCGGGACGCGGGCGCGGAGGAGGGCGCCGATCTGTTTGCGGCGTTGCTGAAAGCAGCCGCGCACGAGGGTCTTGAAGGCGGCGGGGAAGACGACGGGCACGGGACGGCGGACGAGGTGCAGCAGATGCGACTCGACGTCGGGTCGCGGGTGGAAGCAGGCGGCGGCGACCTTGTGGCCGGGGGCGATCTCGTAGGCGGCCTGGAGAAAGACGGAGATGGCTCCGAAGGATTTGGAGCCGGGTTGGGCGGCGTAGCGCTGGGCGGCCTCCTGTTGCAACATGAGCACGAGGCGCACGGGGAGGGGGCCTGCGAGCACCTCGTCGAGCCACGGCGTGGCGATGGCGTAGGGGAGATTGGCGACGATCTTGAAGGCGTCCGCGGCGGCGGGTGAGGACGGAAAGGCGGCGAGCGGATGCTCGACGGCATCGCCTTCGAGCAGATGAAACGACGCCGGGAAACGCGGGACGAGCGTGGCCTCGAGGTGGGCGTGGAGGCCGCGGTCTTTTTCGACGGCCCAGACTTCGGCGCCGGCTTCGAGCAGGGCGGTCGTCAGGGTGCCGAGGCCGGGGCCGACTTCGACCACGCGGTCGCCGGCGCGGACCTCGGCGAGCTCGAGGGATTTGCGGACGATGTTGCCGTCGACGAGGAAATTTTGACCGAGGAAGCGCTTGGGCGTGTGCCCGAGCGTGGCGAGCAGGTCGCGGGTGGCGGTCGGGGAGAGCGGCATCGGGAGACAGGGCGGGGGGCGAAGGGCGATGGGCCAAGCGAGGGGCGAGGGTCGCGTGGGCCGGGGCCGAGGGCGTCGCGGACGGATCAGCGCGGGGCGCGGCCTTCGTCGACCTCGTAGTAGTCGAAAAACGTCTGGAGGTCGGTGCGGTGGGCGAGACCGCTCTCGGCGCGCTGGCGCTCGAGCGAGGGCGTGGCGTCGTCGCGCCAGCCGCGTTTGGCGGCGAAGCCGTTCCAGATGAGGGCGTCGACGTCGGTGATCGGGCGGCCGCGTTGCGCGATGATCCAGGCGAGGATCTCGTCGTCGGTGCCGCCGGCGAGCGTGCGGGATTTCAGCGCGTCGTAGCCGATGCCGAGAAAGTGGCAGAGGCGGCCGTCGAAGCCTTTGCCGAGGAATTCGTGGTGCTCGGGGTGGAGCTCGCCGCGGGCGTGGAGGCGGATTTTTTGCAGCGTGCGCGGCAAGAAGTAGAGGCCGCCGAGTTTCTGGAAGGCGGTGAGCGGGCGTTGGGTCATAGCAGCGGAAAGGGAGAGAAACGAGGCGGGAAGTGCGGGTGGGCGCGCGCTCAGGCGGCGCGGAACTGGGCGATGAGCGCGGCGGGATCGTCGGCGCGCATCAGGGCTTCGCCGACGAGGATGGCTTGGGCGCCGCAGCGGCGGACGCGCGCGGCGTCGGCGGCGGTGAAGATGCCGCTCTCGCTCACGGGGATGACGTCGCGGGGGAAGCTCGGGATGAGGCGCTCGCTGAGGCCGAGGTCGGTCTTGAAGATGGCGAGGTCGCGGTTGTTGACGCCGATGATGCGGGCGCCGTGGGCGACGGCACGGTCGAGCTCCGGCTCGTTGTGGATCTCGAAGAGGGCGTCGAGGCCGGCGGCGGTGGCGGCGCCGTGGAGAGTTTTGATTTCCTCGTCCGTCAGGGCGCGGACGATGATCAGGATGGCGCTGGCGCCGGCTTCGCGGGCTTCGAGGACCTGCAGCGGGTGGACCATGAAATCCTTGCGCAGGCAGGGCACGGCGGGCGGGGTCGACTGGAAAAACGCGGTGACGCCGCGGAGGTCGTCGAGGGTGCCTCCGAAGAATTTGTGGTCGGTGAGGACGGAGATGCAGTCGGCGCCGGCGGCCTGGTAGCGCTTGGCCTGGTCGAGGGAGGAGGCGCCGGCGCGGATGTCGCCGGCGGAGGGCGAGCGGCGTTTGATCTCGGAGATCACGGCGAGCGCGCCGTCGGCGCGGCGCAGGGCGGTGGCGAAGGACGGCGGGCGCGGGAGCGAGGCGTCGGCGCGGGCGAGTTCGCGCTCCGGGACGTCGCGCAGCAACGGGGCGATCTCGCGCCGCTTCCACGCCATGATCTCGGTGAGTTTGTCGGACATGAAGGGCACCACGAAATACAGGGGAGGCGCGAAAACCAGACCAGAGTGCGGCGCAGGATTTTTAGTGTGTTCGGACGGGCGGACGGTTCTCTTCCGGCGCATGAGCGCGATCGAAGATCTGAAGGCGACGATGGCCCGGCTGCGGGCGCCGGACGGCTGTCCGTGGGACCAGGAGCAGACGCACGCGTCGCTCGTGCGCTGCCTGATCGACGAGGTGAGCGAGCTGATCGACACGATCGACCGCGGCGACTACCCGCACATGCGCGAGGAGCTGGGCGACGTGCTGATCCAAGTGGTGTTTCACGCGCAGATCGCGGCGGAAAAGGGGCTGTTCTCCTTCGACGACGTGGCGCGGGATATCAACGACAAGCTGGTGCGCCGGCACCCGCACGTCTTCGGCACCGGGAAACTGGATACGTCGGAGCAGGTGATCGCGAAGTGGGAGGAGATCAAGGCGACGGAGAAAAAGCACGGACCGGTGGCGACGGGGATTTTCAAGGAGCTGCCGCCGCGGCTGCCGGCGCTGATGTTTGCCGAGGCGGTGTGGAAGCAGATCGAGAAGAAGCAGCTGCCGGCGGAGGGCGCGGTCGACACCGCGCAGGTGCGGGCGCTCGGCGAACAACTGGACGCGGCGACACTGGGGAAGATGCTGTTCGAGCTGACGGCGGCGGCGCGGGCCAAGGGCCTCGATCCGGAAGGAGCGCTGCGCCTGCACGCGACGCAGGTGATGCGCGACGTCGAGGCGCGGGCGGCGCAGGGGGCGGCGGTCGCGGCGGGTCCGCGGGACGAGAGCCGCTGACCGGCGCGCGCGGCGATGGCGAAGGACGCAGACGGCGAGGCGGGTGAGGCGGAGGAGGGGCGAAGGCCCGGCCTCCGGGAGGTGCCGCCGGAGGTGGTGGCGGAGTGGTGGGCGCCCTTCGAAGGATTTTTGGCCGGCGAGCGCCGGCTGTCGCGCTACACGGTGCGCAACTACCGGCAGGCGTTCGACGATTTCTACCGCTGGCTGGCGTCGCCGGGCGTGGACCTATGGGGACGCGGGCTCGATGCGCTG
>JBILLY010000505.1:0-4218 GCA_044375835.1 Opitutaceae bacterium | reverse complement strand
GCCTGCAGCTCTACACCAGTATTCTCGCCGCGCCATCCGCCCAGGAAGCCGCGAAGGGCCCGCGCTTCGGCTTTTACTGCTTCGAGACCCAACACTTTCCCGACTCCCCCAACCACCCGCACTTCCCCTCGACGATCCTGCGGCCGGGCCGGACTTTCCGCTCCGTCACCGAATACCGCTTCTCCGCGCGCTGACGCCCGTCGCCGTCGGACAGAAAAAAGGCGCACGACTCGCGTCGTGCGCCTAGGAATTGGACCTCGCGCTCCCTCAGGCGAACAGCTCGTCCGCCTTGAAGAACCGCTTCAACTCCGCCTCGCCGTTCTCGACGCTGTCGGAGGCATGGACGACGTTCTTCATCATCTCCGTGCCGAAATCGCCGCGGATCGTCCCCTTCGGCGCCTTGCGGGAGTCCGTCGGCCCGAGCAAGTCGCGCACCTGCTGGACGACATTGTCGCCGCGCAGCGCCATCATGATCACCGGCCGCGAACTCATGAAGGCCTCGATCTCCGGGTAAAACGGCTTGCTCGCCACATGCGCGTAGTGCTCGCGCAGCAGCGCCGGCGTGAGACGCGCCATCTTGCAGCCGATCACGTCGAAGCCCGCGGCTTCGAAGCGGCTCAACACAGTTCCCACGATGCGCTTCTCCATCGCATCGGGCTTATAGATCACGAACGTTTTCTGCATATGAACCCGCCACCGTAGGCCGCGGAAAGGCTTTGGGAAGCCTAGACTTTTCGTCGCTCGTCGCCTCGCGCGGATCCGTTCGCCGCCGCCGACTTCCCCCTTGCCGCCCGCGGCCGGCGCCCCGCAAGCTCCGCCCGATGTCGCACGCCTTCGCCCGCATCGTTTTCGCCGGCACCGCGTTGTTTTTTGCCGCGTTCTTCATCTGGCCGGTCCTCCAGATCATCGACGGGGGATTCCGCGATGCCGACGGCCGCTTCACCCTGGCCTACCTCGGCGCCCTCCTCGCCAACCCCACCTACCTCGGCGGCCTCGCCAACTCCTTCCTCCTCGCTTGCTCCGCTACTTCGCTGGCCCTGTTGATCGCGCTCCCGCTTGCCTGGGTCAGCGACCGCTACGCCTTCCCCGGCAAAACCCTCCTGGGCTCGCTCGTGCTTATCCCGATGATTCTGCCGCCCTTCGTCGGCGCGATCGGGATCAAACAGATTTTCGGCCAATACGGCGCGCTCAACGCCCTGCTCCACCATCTCGGCCTGCTCGCGCCGGGCGCCACCATTGACTGGTTCGCCGCCAACCAATTCTGGGGCATCGCCCTCGTCGAAGCTCTGTCGCTCTACCCGATCATCTACCTCAACGCCGTCGCCGCCCTCGCCAACATCGATCCGGCGATGGAGGAGGCCGCCCAAAATCTCGGCTGCACCGGCTTCCGCCGTTTCTTCCGCATCACGCTGCCGCTCATCCGCCCCGGCCTCTTCGCCGGCGGCACCATCGTCTTCATCTGGTCGTTCACGGAGCTCGGCACGCCGCTCGTCTTCGACTACGACCGCGTCACCAGCGTCCAGATTTTTCACGGCCTGAAGGACATCGGCTCCAACCCGTTTCCCTTCGCGCTGGTCACCGTCATGCTCGTGTGCTCCGTCGCGATCTACGCCGTGAGCAAACTCCTCTTCGGCGGCACGGGCCACGCCATGATGGCCAAAGCCACCAGCTCGGGCGGCGCCCGCTCCCTGCCCGCCGGCCGCGCCTGGCTGTGCACCGCGCTCTTCGCCGGCACCACCTTCGTCGCCGTCCTGCCCCACCTCGGCGTCGTCCTCGTCGCGTTCTCCCGCGACTGGTATGCGTCCGTGCTCCCGGCGTCCTACACCCTCGAGAATTTCGAGCTCGCCCTCGGCCACGACCTCACCGTCCCCGCCATCGCCAACAGTCTCCGCTTCGCCAGCATCTCGACGCTCGTCGATCTCGTGCTCGGCGTCGCCATCGCCTACGTGGTCGTCCGCAGCCGCGTCGCCGGCCGGCAAATCCTCGATTTTCTCGCCATGCTGCCGCTCGCCGTGCCGGGCCTCGTGCTCGCCTTCGGCTACCTCGCGATGGCCCAGGACGGAAAGTTCTTCTCCTTCCTCAACCCCACCCGCGATCCCACGATCCTGCTCATCATCGCCTACTCCGTGCGGCGCCTGCCCTATGTCGTCCGGTCGGCCGCCGCCGGTTTTCAGCAGACGAGCGAAACCCTCGAGGAAGCCGCCCAGAACCTCGGCGCGCCGCCGCTGAAGGCCATCGTGAAGATCACTCTCCCGCTCATCGCCGCCAACTTGATCGCCGGCGGCCTGCTCGCTTTCGCCTTCGCCATGCTCGAGGTCAGCGACTCCCTCATCCTCGCGCAGAAACAGGCCTACTATCCGATCACCAAAGCCATCATGGAGCTCTTCCAGCTCCTCGGTGACGGCAAGTTTATCGCCTCCGCGCTCGGGGTCTGGGCCATGGTCTTCCTCGGCGTCACCATCGCCGGATTGAGCATCGTCCTCGGCAAGCGGCTCGGCGCCATCTTCCGCGTCTGATCGCGATGCTGCCGCTCGTCGTCGTCTCGCTCCTCTGGGCGTTTTCGTTCGGGCTCATCAAGCGCCACCTCGGCGGCGTCGACGCCGCCTTCGTCGCCACCGTCCGCCTCGGGCTCGCGTTGCTCGTGCTGCTGCCGTTTCTGCGCCCGCGCGGCCTGCGCCCCGCGTTCGCCCTGCAACTGGTCGCGCTCGGCGCCGTGCAGTTCGGCCTCATGTATGTCTGCTACATCGAGAGCTTCCGCTTCCTCCGCGCCTACGAGGCGGCGCTCTTCACGATCACCACGCCGCTCTTCGTCACGCTGCTTGCCGACGCCCTCGACCGCTCCTTCCGGCCCGCCGCCCTCGCCGCCGCCGCCCTCGCGGTCGCCGCCACCGGCCTCGTCGTGCTCCGCTCGACCGAACTCAAAATCACGCTGTCCGGCCTGCTCCTCGTCCAGGCGTCCAATTTCTGCTTCGCCGCCGGCCAAGTCTGGTATCGGCGCCTGCGCCGCATCGCCCCCGATCTCCGCGACCGCGACATCTTCGCGCTGCCCTACCTCGGCGGCTGCGCGCTCGCCCTCGCCGTGACCGCCGGCCGCGATATCTCCGTCGACCTCCGCACGCCGCAGCTCCTCACCTTGCTCTATCTCGGCGCGATCGCTTCCGGCCTAGGATTCTTCCTCTGGAACTACGGCGCCGCCCGCGTCTCGGCCGGCACACTCGCCGTCATGAACAATGCCAAGGTCCCGCTCGCCGTCGCCGTCTCGCTCGTCGTCTTCGGCGAACAAACCGATCTCGCCGCGCTCGCCGGCAGCCTGGCCGTCATGGGCGCCGCCCTTTGGCTCGCCGAGCGGCCGGCACGACCTCCGGCCTGACCAGCCCCGGGGCGCCGCTCCGGCCGACGCTCACTTCGCCTTCGTCCGGTAGGTCCGGGAATGCCCGTGCACCGGGATCGACACCGTGTAGCTGTTGCCGTCCGGCGCGACCGCCATCTGCACCCGGTGCGCCGGGCACTTGGCCGCATCCGGACCGCGCAGGTCCTCCGTGTTCGCCACGAATTCCGCCGGCGCGTTCGTCTCCGCCGGCACGTTGTAGCTGCGATGCACCTGGTAGAGCGCCGCCGGCGCCGCCGCGCGGATCGCGGCAAAGGCGCCCGCTTGGCCGCCTTTCCGCGGCCCGTTGTTCATCACGACCACCGTCGGCGCGAGGCTGCGCACGAGGAGCGGATGGTTGCTGACCTCGAGCCCGTGGTGATTCGTCTGATACACGTCGACCGTGCCGGCCAGGTTGTGCGGCGACACGAGCTTTTCCTCCAGATTCCACGTCAGGTCGCCGCCGTCGAAGAACCGGAACGCCCCGAACTCCAGCACGAAGACCGCGCTGTTCGCGTTGTCGCTCGTGTCCGGCGCCTTGGTCTCCGGCGCTCCCGCCGGCGGATTCCGCGCCGCCGCCTGCGCCGCCGTCGGCGCGACGAATTTCTGGTCCGCCGCCAGGCAGCGCAGCACCGGCGCCGGCATCCCCGCCTTGCCCGCCCGCAACGGGATGCTCACGCCCGCCGCCAGGGTGCCGCGCTGCGCCGCGATTTCGCGAAACGGCTTGATCTGCACTTGGAAGGCCGACTGCGCCCGTCCGTCCGGATCGCCGTCCGGGATCGCCCGCTGCCAGAGCGTGCCGAACGGGATCGACTGCGCCACCTCCGCCGCCCCGCCGAAATGATCCGTGT
>JBILLY010000424.1:0-4808 GCA_044375835.1 Opitutaceae bacterium | reverse complement strand
CAGGAGGCCCTCGGTCTCAACCGCCGCGGCGAGATCATCGGCCGCGGCCTGTGCGACGGCCAGCCCCGCGGCTTTTTGCTGCGGCCCGACTTCGCTCCGTGAGTCGGCCGCAGCTTCGCCCCTTTGCCGCCCACCGCCCGCTCCCGCGCTCCGCCCCGTGGGCGCCGCCGTCCGCCGGCCCGGGCGGGCCGCCCGCGGCGCTGCACGGAGGCTCGCCTGCACCGCCAGCGCGCGTTCTCCTCCCGGCCGTGCGGATTTCGCTTCAACGTCTCGCCGCCCGCCTGACCGGGCTGCTCCCGTTTTTCCCCCGCGCCCGCCGCCTCGGGCTGCTCGCCGCCGCCGGCGCGGCTTGCGCGGCGCAGCCCGCCCCCGTCGCCCCCGCCGCGGCCCCCGCGCTGCCGCGCTCCGAGGCCGCCGTCGAACGCGGCCTCCCCCTCGTGCGCAACTTCGCCCCGCGCACCTACGGCGCGGCCAACCAGGTTTGGCGCAGCGTCATCGCCTCCGACGGCCGCACCTACTTCGGCGTCCGCGACAACGTCATCGTTTTCGACGGCCTCTCCTGGTCCAAGATTCCCGTCCCCAACGGCGCCCATCTCCGCGCCCTCGCCATCGACGCCGCGGACACCGTCTGGGTCGGGGGCGTCAACGAGCTCGGCCGCCTGGTCGCCGCTCCCGACGGCCGCCGCGTCTACCAGTCGCTCCGCGACCGCGTGCCCGCCGCCGTCGGCGACCTGCGCGACATCTGGCGCGTCTTCGCCACCGCCGAAGGCATCTGGTTCCAGAGCAACCAGGCCGTCCTCCGCTGGCGCGACGATCGGTTCGAGGTCTGGCCGATGAACGAGCGCTTCGTCGTGCTCTCCAGTTGGCTCGGCGACCATCTCGCCGTCTTCCGCAGCGACGGCTGGTTCAAGCCGCTCGCCGGCGGCGGCTGGGCCCAGCTCGGCGACCCCGCCGCCAAGCTCGGCAATTTCATGCCCCACTTCGCCGTCCCCCATCCCGCCGGCGGCTGGCTCATGGCGCTCCAGGGCGAAAAGGGCGTCGTCGCCGGCTTCGGTCGCTGGGACGGCCACACCCTCACGCTGCAGCCCCACCCGCTCGACGCCTACTTCCGCGCCAAGCGCCCCTACGACGGCCTCCGCCTCGCCGACGGCCGCTACGTTGTCACCACCCTGCAGGGCGGCCTCGTCGTGCTCGGCCCCGATCTCTCCTTCCAGACCCTCCTCAACGAAAAACTCGGCCTGCCCTCCGACGCCATCCTCAGCGCCATCGAGGACCGCCACGGCGCCGTCTGGCTCGGCACCGAGTTCGGCGTCAGCCGCGTCCAGCTCCACCCGGCCTACTCCTGGCTCACCGCCGCCAACGGCCTCACCCGCGCCACCGCCCACCCGATCGTCCGCTGGGGCGACGAACTGCTGATCGGCGGCACCGCCTACCTCCAGCGCGTGCGCCCGCCCGCCGGGGCCCCGTTCGCCACCGAGCTCGAGCGCTTCAACGACATCGACGACAAGATCCTCTGCCTCACTCCCGTCGGCGACGAGGTCTTCGTCGGCTCCCTCGGCGGCGTCTACCGCCTCCACGCCGGCGGCCACGAGAAACTCCGGAGCAACACCAACGTCTTCGCCGTCGTCCCCTCCCGCCGCCACCCCGACCGCGTCTACAACGCCTCCCTCAACGGCATCGGCTACCTCGCGCGCGCCGCCGGCACCTGGGAGTGGCATCCCCTCCCCGTCGAGGCCCGCGGCCAAACCCTCGTCGAAGCCGACGACGGCACCCTCTGGGTCGGCACCGACGCCCAGGGCACCTGGCGTATCCGGTTCTCGGATAACAACGGCGCCCCGCCCGTCGCCGTCCGGCTCGGCCCCGAAAGCGGCCTCCCGCCCCTGACCGGCCGCGTCCGCGTGCACCTCCGCGGCCACGAGCCCGTCTTCCTCACCGCCTTCGGCGTCTACCGCCACGACGCCGCCACCGGCCGCTTCCTGCCCGATGCCCGCTTCGGCGCCCGCTTCGCCGACGGCTCCACCGCCGTGGACAACTTCGTCGACGACCGCCACGGCGGCACCTACCTCATGTATCGCCGCGCCGGCATCACCATCGACCCCAACGAGGTCAAACAGCTCGGCTACGTCCGCGGCGGCGTCTTCACGCCGCTCGCCCTGCCCGATCTCGAGCGCATCGACGGCTTCAGCAGCCTCTTCCTCGAGGTCGCCGCCGCCCGCGAGGTGCTCTGGGTCATGGGCCAGTCCGCCGTCCTCCGCATCGATATCGCCGCCTGGCGCACCCTCGGCGACTACCCCATCGGCCGCACCCTGCTCGAAGCCGAGGCCGGCCCCGCCTCCGCGCGCGTCGCCCTGTCGCGATCCGGCTTTCAACTCCGCCCCACCGAGCGCACGCTCCGCTTCCGCTACGGCACGCCCGGCCTCGCCGGCGAGCCCGACGTCCGCCACGAGACGCGCCTCCGCGGCTACGGCGACGGCGCCGCCGAAATCGCCCCCGCCGGCGAACGCACCTTCACCAACCTGCCCGCCGGCGACTACGTGTTCGAGGTCCGCGGCCGCAGCGCCGACGGCCGCTGGAGCGATCCCGCCGCCCTCGCGTTCACCCTCCTCGCCCCGTGGTGGCAGACCCCGTGGGCCGCCGCCGGCGGCCTCGCCCTCCTCGGCGCCGGCATCTGGGGCATCGTCCGCCGCCGCACCCGCCTCCTCGAGCGCGAACGCACCCGGCTCGAGACCGTCGTCGCCCACCGCACCGCCGAACTCGCGGAGAAAAACTTGGAGCTCCAGCGCCTCAACCTCCTCGAGCAGGACGAGAAACTCTCCGCCCGCCTCGCCGAGGAGAAAGCCCGCCTCGAACTTCTCCGCTACCAGCTCAACCCCCACTTCCTCTTCAATTCCCTCAACTCCATCCGCGCCCTCGTCTTCTCCCAGCCCGATGCCGCCGGCGAGATGGTCACGCGCCTCGCCGAATTCTGCCGCTGGACCCTCACCCGCGGCAGCGGCGAGACCACCACCGTCGCCGACGAGATCGAGATGCTCCGAACCTACCTCGACATCGAGAAAGTGCGCTGGCAGGACGCCCTCGTCACCCAGGTCGTGCTCGACGACGCCGTCCGCCACGAAAGCCTCCCGCAGTTTCTCCTCCTGCCGCTGATCGAAAACGCCATCAAATACGGCGGTCGCACCAGCCCCGCCGCCCTCGAGGTCCGCGTCGCCGTCCGCCTCGACGGCGACACCGTCGTCTGCGAGGTCGCCAACACCGGCGCCTGGATCGAGCCCTCCGCCGAACCCACCGTCACCTCCACCCACATCGGCCTCGAAAACCTCCGCCAGCGCCTCGCCCGCCACTACGGCAACGAAAGCTCCCTCACCATCGCGCACGGCGACGGCTGGGTGCGCATGACCCTCCGCCTCCGGCGCGGTCTGCCCGCGGGCGCGCCCCCGCGCCGCACGTCCCGCTCCCCCTTCCCCGCCGTATGACCGCCCCGCCGCACCTGCGCGCCGTCCTCATCGACGACGAACCCCTCGCCCGCCTCGAACTGCGCCGCCTGCTCGCCGCCCATCCGTCCGTCGTCGTCACGGGCGAAGCCGCCACCCTCATCGAGGCCCGCACGCTCCTCGCCCGCGGCGGCTAGGACCTCGTCTTCCTCGACGTCCAGCTCCGCGGCGGCACCGGCTTCGATGCCCTCGATTCCATCGCCCCCGACGCCCACCTCGTCTTCGTCACCGCCTACGACCGCTACGCCGTCCGCGCCTTCGACATCAACGCCCTCGATTACCTCCTGAAACCCGTCACCGCCGCCCGCCTGTCCGCCACGCTCGGCCGCCTCGGCGCCGCCGCCGCCAACCTTCCCGGCGCTGCTCCGTCCGCCCCGCCCGCCGCCCGCATCAACGCCGACGACCGCGTCTTCGTGAAGACCGGCACCTCCCTCCGCTTCGTCACCGTCTCCACCATCGCCGCCATCCGCAGCTGCGAAAACTACACCGAGCTCCACCTCGTCGGCGGGGAGAAGGTCATGGTCCTGCGCTCCCTCAAGAGCTGGGAAGAGTCCCTGCCCGCCGAGTCCTTTCTGCGCGTCCACCGCCAGGCCCTCGTGAATCTCGCGCACGTCCGCCGTCTCGTCCGCGCGGAGGGCGACGAGGTCCGGTGTGAACTCACGCCGCCGCTCCCGCCCATCGCCGCCAGCCGCCGCCAGGTCGCCGACCTCCGCCAACGCTTCGCCGCCGCCGGCGTCGAGGCGCCGTAGTGCTGGCCGCCGCGCGCGAGGGAGACTCCGACACGACCACCCTCGGCCGGTAGGGCGAGGCGTCCCCGCCGAGCCGTCGCGACTCCTGCGCAACGTCGGCCGGGCGGCGGGCCCTCGCTCCACCGCGTCGCACCGCCGAATCGTTGCCGGTCGTTGTGCCCGCCCGCCCAAGCCGGCCCCGCCCGCCGATCCGAATTCAAACCGCGGCCTCCCGCCGCCGCTCGCCACCCCGGCCCCGGCGCCGTCCGCCGATGCCGATCGCTGCCCCCGCTCCGCGCCGCACCGCGGGCTTCCCGTGCGGCGTCTCGCCTGTTCCACTGCTCCGCGTGCCCCCGCCTCGCCTCACCCGCCGCGACGCCCTCGCCACCCTCGGCGCCCTCTCGCTCCCGCTCGCCCTGCGCGCGCAAACTCTCCCGACCTCCGCCGTCAACGCCGCTCCCGCCGTCCCTCCGCCCGCGCCTCCGCCCCCCATGTCCACGCCGCCCGCTCCCGATCTCGCCAATTTCCACCCGCTGATGGAGTGGCTCGCCCGCGAAAACGCCCCGCGTCTCTCCTTCCTCGATCCGCG